>MIQB01000018.1 GCA_002890585.1 Tannerella sp. oral taxon 808 | reverse complement strand
AAGCCGGCGCCGCAGGCCTTGTCCGCACCCCGGGGGGGGAGATGGACAAGGCCTGAGGGGGGGGGGGCACATTGACGAACGCGGCATCCCTTTCAACTGCAGTGAAGACGGTGCGTAGCAAGCTGCCATACACACCCACTAACCCATGTGGCTGACACCCATATGAGCTACATGGTTCGACCCATCTAAGCTATATGGGTTGACCCATCTAAGCTACATGGGTTGACCCATCTAAGCTACATGGCTCGACCCATCTAAGCTACATGGGTCGACCCATCTAAGCTATATGGGTCGAACCATCTAAGCTATATGGGTCGAACCATCTAAGCTATATGGGCCGAACCATCTAAGCTATATGGGCCGAACCATCTAAGCTATATGGGTCGAACCAGCTAATCCATATGGCTGGCACCCACATGGGCTAATGGGTGCATTAGCGCGTATACAACAAGACCACCGAACAGCAACGTGCTCGGTGGTCTGATCCGGCCTGTAGGCCCGGTAAACGATAGCCCGGGGCGCCCCGGAGGGGCAGATTAACCCAGCCCAGGGTAGAGCGGAGCGGCACCCTGGGTCGAATGGCCGCATCCGCCGTCCCGCGCTCTGCAAACCTTCCCCCACCCTGCTCCAGCAGGGTGGGGGAAGGTTTGCAGAGCGCGGGGGATTTTCTTTTGGCATCCGCAACCCCAGGGCGTTGCCCTGGGCTGGGTTGATTTGCCCTTTCAGGGCGTACCTGCGGTGGATGATATCCCACCCCCCCCGGGGTGCGGACAAGGCCTGCGGCGCCGGCTTGGCGAATGCTTATACCGATCGTATTTTACTTTTGCCCGCCGAACGAAACAGGTATATCTTATTCAATGAATCACATACGCAACTTCTGCATCATTGCTCATATCGACCACGGCAAGAGCACACTGGCCGACCGGCTGCTGGAGTACACCAAGACCGTGGCGCCGAAGGATATGCAGTCGCAGGTGCTCGATAACATGGATCTGGAGCGCGAGCGCGGCATCACGATCAAGAGCCACGCCATACAAATGGAATACGCCTACCGCGGCGAGCAGTGGGTGCTGAACCTGATCGACACGCCGGGGCATGTAGACTTCTCCTACGAGGTGTCGCGCTCTATCGCCGCCTGCGAGGGCGCGCTGCTCCTCGTCGACGCCGCGCAAGGCATTCAGGCGCAGACCATCTCCAACCTCTACATGGCTATCGATAACGACCTCGAGATCATCCCCGTGATCAACAAGGTGGACCTGCCCAGCGCCAAGCCGGAGGAGATCGAGGACCAGATCATCGAGCTGATCGGCTGCCCGCGCGAGTCGATCCTGCGAGCCAGCGGCAAGACGGGCGAGGGCGTCGTGGAGATACTCGACGCCGTCGTCGACCGCATCCCCGCCCCACAGGGCGACCCCGAGGCGCCGCTGCAATGCCTCATTTTCGACTCCGTCTTCAACCCCTTCCGTGGCATCATCGCCTACTTCAAGGTGGTCAACGGCGTCATCCACCGCGGCGACATGGTGAAGTTCATGGCCACCGGACGCGAATACGATGCCGATGAGGTCGGCGCGCTCAAGCTCCAGATGAGCCCGCGCGAAGAGGTGCGCACCGGCGATGTGGGCTACATCATCTCCGGCATTAAGACCTCGAAGGAGGTGCGCGTGGGCGACACCATCACGCATGTGGCGCGGCCGGCCAAGGAGCGCATCGATGGCTTTCAGGAGGTCAAGCCGATGGTCTTCGCCGGCGTCTATCCCATCGCCTCGGAAGACTTCGAGAACCTCCGTACCTCGCTCGAGAAACTGCAACTCAACGACGCCTCGCTCACCTTCCAGCCCGAAAGCTCCGTGGCCCTTGGCTTCGGCTTCCGTTGCGGATTCCTCGGACTGCTACACATGGAGATCGTGCAAGAGCGCCTCGAGCGTGAGTTCAACATGGACGTGATCACGACCGTGCCCAACGTGTCTTATAAAGTCTACGACCGCAAGGGCAACTGCACCGAAGTGCACAACCCCAGCGGCCTGCCCGACCCCACGCTCATCGAGCACATCGACGAGCCCTTCATCCGCGCCTCCATCATCACCCAGACCACCTACATCGGCCCCATCATGACGCTCTGCCTCGGCAAGCGCGGCATCCTCATCAAGCAAGATTACATCACGGGCAACCGCATCGAGCTCTTCTACGACCTGCCCTTGGGCGAGATCGTGATCGACTTTTACGACAAGCTGAAGAGCATCTCCAAGGGTTACGCCTCGTTCGATTATCATCTGCAAGACTACCGCCCGGGCAAGCTCGTCAAGCTCGACATCCTGCTCAACGGCGAGCCCGTCGACGCCCTCTCCACCCTGACGCACTTCGACAACAGCGTCTCCTTCGGCCGTCGCATGTGCGAAAAGCTGAAAGAGCTCATCCCCCGCCAGCAGTTCGACATCGCCATCCAAGCCGCCATCGGCGCCAAGATCATCGCCCGCGAAACGATCAAGGCCGTGCGCAAAGACGTGACGGCGAAGTGCTACGGCGGCGACGTCTCCCGCAAGCGCAAGCTCCTTGAGAAGCAGAAGGAAGGCAAGAAGCGCATGAAGCAGATCGGCACCGTAGAAGTGCCGCAGAAAGCCTTCCTCGCAGTGCTGAAGTTGGATTAACCTCAAGTCGCATAAAACAACCCGGGCGGGCATATAGGTCCGCCTTTACATTTCATACACACATGATAGAAAGCGATACGAATTATTCGTTCCTGGTCGAGTCCATGCCGCAACCCACGTGCGCGTCGGTGCGAGCACTCTCTGACCGCTTTATCTCTAACCTGCCCGAAGCCAGTCGGGATAAACTCTTTGCCGAACTGAAACAAGACGGCAACCAACTGACCACCGAACCACGCCTCTGCGCCTACACCTATGCCTTTGGCGCCGTGCGCGAGGCGCGCCTCCGTCGAGCCTTCACGCATCTGCCGGACGACTTTATGGAGCACGATGTCGAGCTGATCGACTACGGCTGTGGCGTAGGTCTCGGCGTGATGGCTTACCACGACCTGCTGCGTGAGCGTCAGCTGCCCTTCACATCCGTGCGACGCATCACGCTGATCGACCCCGCCGCACGCTGCCTACAACGCGCTGCCCTGCACGCCCGTGCCTTCTTCCCCGGCGCCGAGCTGCGCACCGTCTGCAAATACATGGACGAACTGCAACCGGACGACATCGCCACCGCCCCCGAACTGCATACGTTGCACATCTTCTCGCACGTGTCCGACCTGAACTTCGCATCGGTCGAGCACTTAGCCAACACGATTCGCCCCGGGCTTCGGGGGCATAATTGCTTCGTCTGCGCTACGCCCTTTTGCGAACGCCCCCTGCATGGCACACCGCCCTCCGATCTCTTCGTCGAGCTGATGGATGTGCCGGAAGGAGCAGTGACGGCTGAGAACTTCTCTGCCGGGCGGTTTATCTCCGGCGAGCGTTGGACGGCCGCGCTGCGCATCTTCTCGAAAGACGGCACCGACATACGCCCCGTCCCTCCACCTCCACCTCCTCCGCCTCCCGCCATCCCTGAGGATCATCGGCTCGACGAGATCATTGCGTCACTCAACGAGCCGGAGGATCCGGAGCACATCCGCCTGTTGCGTCAGGCGGCGGAGGAAGGACAAGCCAAGGCGCAAAACAAGTTGGGCTACTTCTATGATACGGGGCGCGAGCTGACACAGAACGATGCCGAGGCCGTCCGTTGGTATCGTCGTGCCGCCGCGCAGAATCATCCGATGGCACAATACAACTTGGCGAACCACTACCTCTCCGGGCGCGGTGTGCCGCAAGACACGGACGAGGCAATTAAGTGGTATCGCCGCGCTGCTGACCGCGGTGTGCTCCCGGCGATGAACAACATCGGCGTGATCTACGCCTCCGGGCGCGGTGTACGCCGCAACGAGGCCGAGGCGGTGAAGTGGTATCGCCGTGCCGCCGAACGTGGCGACGAGACAGCCATCCGTAACCTCAAGAAGCGAGGAATTAAGGTGTGATGGGAGAGAGGAGAAGGGGAAAACATGTCAAGGAATAAACTTCAAAAGTTCGCCGAGATGGAGGCGTTGCCCAACGTCTTCCAGTATCCTTATGCCGTGCTGCATGATGGTGGTGGATGTCCCCTGAAGGGGCGCTGGCGAGAGGAAGTCTTCGGCAACACGCACCCCATCGTCCTCGAGCTCGGGTGTGGACGCGGGGAGTATACCGTTGGATTGGGCGAGAGAAACCCGGAGGTAAACTTCATCGGCATTGACATGAAGGGCGCGCGCATGTGGGCCGGGGCGCGTCAGGCAAACGAAACAGGCATGAAGAACGTGGCCTTTCTACGTACTGACATCGAGTTGCTGGATCACTTCTTCGCGCCGGGCGAGGTGAACGAACTGTGGTTGACCTTCCCCGATCCGCAAATGCAGAAGGCGCGCAAACGCCTCACGGGTACACGTTTCATGGCGCTTTACAGTCGCATCCTCCCTGCCGATGGCGGCTGCATTCACCTGAAGACGGACAGCCCGTTTCTCTTCTCCTACACCAAGGAAATGCTCCGTGCCAATGACCTTCAGGAAGAAGTCTGCACCGCAGATCTCTATGCCGACCTCGCCAACCCGGCACTCGACGAGGCGCGAGCCATCCGCACCTGCTACGAGCAGCAGTGGCTCGGCCGCGGGATGACGATCAAATACCTCCGCTTTCGCCTGACACCCCGAACGGCCTGGAAGGAGCCGGATGTGGAGATCGAGCGAGATACATACAGGAGTTACGGCCGTGGGAGGCTCCCTGAGAAGATGTAGTTTTTTAATACCGAATAGGATATGACACTTTACCCCAAACTGATTTTAGAAGCGCTCGAAAAGGTGCGCTATCCCGGCACCGGACGCAACCTCGTGGAGGCTGGCATGGTGGATGACAACATACGCATCGATGGCATGAAGGTTTCCTTTACGCTCATCTTCGACAAGCCCAACGACCCCTTTGCGCGGTCGGTTGTGAAGGCTGCCGAGGCATCGATCCTGACCTACGTATCGCCCGAAGTGGAGATCAAGGGCAACATCGACACAATCTCACGGCAGGAGCTACAGGCTACATCTGCCGGGGCCGAAGAAGACGCGCTGCTGCCTGGCGTGAAGCACATCGTGGCTGTGGCCTCGGGCAAGGGCGGCGTGGGCAAGAGCACTGTCGCGGCCAACTTAGCCGTGGCGTTGGCTGCCGCTGGCTATCGTGTGGGGCTGCTCGACGCTGACATCTTCGGGCCGTCGCAGCCCAAGATGTTCGATGTGGAGGCTGCACGCCCCATGCTCAAGAAGGTGGGCAACCGCGAACTCATCGAACCGATCGTGAACTATGGTGTGAAGATGCTCTCCATCGGCTTCTTCGTTAACCCCGACGAGGCCGTGCTCTGGCGCGGCGCGATGGCTTGCAACGCGCTCAAGCAACTCCTCTCCGAGGCCGACTGGGGCGATCTGGATTACCTGCTCATCGACTTGCCCCCGGGCACGAGCGATATCCATTTGACTTTAGTCCAGACGTTGGCGCTGACGGGTGCCGTGATCGTCAGCACCCCGCAGGAGGTGGCGCTGGCCGATGCGCGCAAGGGGATCAGCATGTTTATGGGCGATAAGGTGAATGTGCCCGTCTTGGGATTGGTGGAAAACATGGCGTGGTTCACGCCGGCCGAACTTCCAGAGAATCGCTACTACATCTTCGGCCGTGAGGGATGCAAACGATTAGCCGAGGAGCTTGGCGTGCCCCTGCTGGGGCAGATCCCGCTCGTGCAGAGCATCTGTGAGAGTGGCGACGCTGGCGAACCGGCAGCATTGGATGAGGATTCGGTCACGGGGCAGGCCTTCCGCCAGCTGGCCGAGCGTGTGGTGGAGCGTGTTGCCTATCGCGATGCACACATGGCGCCCACGCAGAAGGTGGAGATCACGCACTCCTGATCCCGGTGGAGATTTCTGACGACTTACGTCAATTCATACGCGAGCACGCGGACGACGATGTCCGCACGCTCCTGCTTGCAGCGGCACGCTACCCCGGGGTGGACGTGCCGCTGGCCGTTATACAGATCGAGGCGCACCGCCGGATCCGGGAGAAGTTGCCGGCATGGTACGCCGCGCGCGATCGGCTCGTCTTCCCCTTACGGACGGCCGTCGAGCAGTGCTCCTCCGAGCCGACGGCGCGCTATAAGCAGCGCCTCGTGGGCGATGGAGCGCGATGCCTGTGCGATCTGACGGGTGGCTTGGGCGTGGATACGGCTCACTTCGCTGCGCGCGTGCCGCAGGTGATCTATGTGGAGCGCGATCGCCCGACGTTTGAGGCGGCGGTGCACAATTTCGCCAGCTTAGGCATCGGCAATGTCGAGGGCGTGAACAGTTCGGCAGCGGAGGTGTTGGAGGGGCTGCCCGCCGTGGATGTCTGCTATATCGATCCCTCGCGGCGTGGCGCTGGCGACCGTCGGCTGTTTGCCCTCTCCGACTGCGAGCCGAACCTCGAGCGCCTCCTCCCCACGCTCCTATCCAAGGCCCCGACGGTGATCGCCAAACTCTCGCCCATGCTTGACTTGCAGCACACGCTGGCCCGGCTGCCGGGGACGTCGGACATCCATGTCCTTTCCGTTCGCAACGAGTGTAAGGAGCTGCTCTTTGTTGTCCGACGCGGTCACACTGCGTCGCCGCGGATCCACTGCATCAACCTCACGGCCGATGGCAGGGAGCAGACGCTGTGCTTCACGCCGGACGAGGAGCGGACGGCGCCGCTGCGACTGGCTCCATCCGTCGCGCAGTACCTCTATGAGCCCAACGCTGCGATCCTCAAGGCCGGTGCCTTCCGCCTCACGGCCGTGCGTATGGGCGTCGATAAATTGCATGTGGACAGCCATCTCTACACGTCGGCGGCGGAAGTGGCGGACTTCCCCGGCCGATGTTTCCGGGTGGAGGAGGTGATGCCTTTCGGTCGCGCCCTTTGCCGGACGATCGCGCGCACCGTGCCCCGCGCGAACCTTGCCGTGCGAGGCTTTCCCCTCTCTGCCGATGCCTTGCGTAGCCGGCTAAAGGTGGCCGATGGCGGCGATGTCTACCTCTTCGCTACGACCCTCTCCGATGGCCGGCGGGTGGTGGTGCGATGTGTTCGGATAGGGTAGGGGGGAGGCCGAAATCCATCCAGCGTCCGATCAAGCCATCTGGTTAAGCCCCAAACAGGGGTCTGTTTTGCTTCAGCGGATCTACGCGGCCCAAACAGGGGTCTGTTTTGCTCCAGCGGGTCTGCGCGGCCCAAACAGGGGTCTGTTTTGCTCCAGCGGGTCTGCGCGGCCCAAACAGGGGTCTGTTTTGCTTCAGCGGGTCTGCGCGGCCCAAACAGGGGTCTGTTTTGCTCCAGCCGATGTGCGCGGCCCAAACAGGGGGTCTGTTTTGCTCCAGCGGGTCTGCGCGGCCCAAACAGGGGGCCTGTTTTGCTCCAGCCGATGTGCGCGGCCTGAAACAGGGGGCCTGTTTTGCTCCAGCGGGTCTGCGCGGCCCAAACAGGGGGCCTGTTTGCTTCAGCCGATGTGCGCGGCCTGAATATAGGTCCATAAAGCCCCCAAATCACCCCGCGCCCTGCCGCCAATGCGCCCGAATGGCCTACGCCGCTATAAAAAGTCTTTATATTTGCGATAACCAAACACAAATAATCATGGTACGAACAAAAAACGAAGAGATACCGCTGAGCAGCGGTGGGATGCACAATGTGCTGGCCGCGGGAACGGTCGTAACAGGTAGTGTGGCCTCGGAGTCGGACTTTCGGCTGGACGGGCGCATCGAGGGTGACATCAATTGCAAGGGCAAGATCGTCATCGGCCCCAAGGGCAGCATCCTCGGCAACATCATCTCTGACAATGCCGAGGTCTTGGGCGATGTGGAGGGCTCGATCCGCATCAAGGAGAAGCTGATCTTCAAGTCGACAGCCATCATCAAGGGTGACATTTTCACGCAGACGTTGGAGATCGAGCCGGGCGCTCACTTCAATGGCACGTGTACGATGTCAGGCAAGATGGACGATCTGCGTGCGCCGCAGCATGGCGGCAATAACAAATCGAACGTGACGCCGCTCAATAAGAAGTAGATCCTTCTCTTTTGCTTCATCCAATCGCCGTTCACAAATCGGTGCGGTTGCTCTCCCGGAGCATCGCACCGATTTTTTTGTTGAACGGCTCAGCGTCGAGCAACACCTCGAGCGTAAGGTGCATGCGGTAGCGCCAGTAATGTGTGGGGTCAGCTGGGATGTTGATCCGCTCGCGGGCAGGATCGGGTGCGCGCAAGTTCTCGTCGGTGGCTAACCAATCTTGCAGCGGTAGGATGGTGAGGATGGAGGCAGCAGCGAGGTGGTCGCAAGCGATACACCGGGCGGCCTCGGGCGTGGCTGCTTCCTTATAATTATAGGTCGGGGCGGAGAGGGCGCGCAGGTAGCGGCGGGTGCGGTCGGCGTCGGCTTGCCACCAGAGGCGCAGGGGGGCCATGTCGTGCGTGGAGGTGGTACAGATGGAGAGGTAGGGCACGCTGTGCAGGTCGGTGAACTCCACGCCGTAGATCTTGGAGATGCGGCCCAGCTCGAGGCTGAGGATGCGCAGGCGCTCCATGACTTCGTGCACCGAGTCGGGGATCATGCCGAGGTCTTCACCGCAGACAAGCATCTGGGTGGAAGCCGTCAGAGGGCGGAGGCGGCTGAGGGCCGTGTCGCGCCAAAAGTCGTGGTGGCGCACGAAGAAGAAATCGTCGTAAAGCCGGTCGAAGGCTGCGCGTTCGTCAGGGTTTAGTTCGCGGTAACGTAGAGATCGGGCAGCCGAGATGCGCGGGTGGTAACGATCCGGAGTATACGGATCACGCAGGAAGAGCACCTCCTCCGTGAGGCTGTAGAGCCCGTTGCGCAGGCGTCGGGTGTGGTCGTTGTCGGATGCGTCGCGAAATAGGGCAGCGATCTTCCGTTGGCTGTCGCAAAGGGCGTTTGGAGCGAGGTGTACGTCGTCGATAGGCGAGAGGTAATGCTGTAGCGCCTCGTCCGCCTCGTCGCCAAACAGTTTGGGTAGATCTTCGCGTCGGATCGTGGGGCGGGTGTAACGCACATCGAAGGGCAACCCGAAGGCCTCGATCTCATCCCGGGTGAGGGGCAGGGCCGGCCGGAAATGTCCGCAGAGGCCGCGCACATAGTCGAGGGGGATCTCCCAGATGCGGAAGAAACCGAGGATGTGGTCGATGCGGAAGCAGTCGAAATATTCGCTGAGTTTACGGAGCCGCGCCTTCCACCAGGCGAAGCCGTCGCGCTCCATCACCTCCCAGTTGTAGGTCGGGAAGCCCCAGTTCTGCCCCACGGCCGAGAAGTCGTCAGGCGGAGCGCCGGCCTGTCCCTGTCGATTGAAGTAATGCGCATCGACCCACGCGTCTACGCTCGCCCGGTTGACACCGATGGGTAGATCGCCCTTGAGGATCACACCCCGGCGCCGTGCATAGTCGGCCACAGCGCTGAATTGCGTGTGCAGGATGTATTGCAGGAAGCAGCTGTATTCCACCTCGCCGCGTGCCATGCTCCCCTTCTCGAAGAGCGATTCCACCCGATCCACATCATATACCCCGTCGTCGCCCCAGCGGGTGAAGTCGGCCGTGCCGTGCAGGTCGCGGTAGTAACAGAAGGCAGCGTAAGGCATGAGCCATGCGCGGTTCTCCTTGGCGAAACGGCGATAGCCCGTGCTTCGCATCACCTTCGCTCCCGACTCGCGGAAGTAGGCGCGGCAATAGGCGTCTTTCTCCTTCACGACTGCTTCGTAATCCACCTCTGGCAACGCATTCAATTGGCGCTGCATGCTCCGGAAGGCAGCCATCTGTTGCTTGTCTTTCAGGCTACCCATGTCGGGCAGCGAGATGTACATAGGGTGTAGGGCGTAGACGGATATGGCGCTGTAGGGGTATGAGTCGCGGCGGGTGTGGGTGACGGTCGTGTCGTTCATTGGCAGCACCTGCACGACGCACTGCCCCGTCCGCGCGGCCCAGTCGACGAAGAGGCGCAGGTCGTGCAAGTCGCCCACGCCGAAGCTCGACTCTGATCTGAGGGAGAAGACGGGGATCACCGTGCCTGCCCCTTTCCACCGCGGGCGCGCATCGCGATAGGGCGCCTCTGCCACCGTGACGATCTCGAAATCCCGTCGCTTGGGGCTCTCCTGCAGTGTGCGATTACTGCCCGCCTCCCAGTGACGCACCTGTCCGGATGCGTCGCAGATGATGAACTTGTATTCAAGCGGGAAGGTGAGCTTGTCCAAGTCTAAGCATACCTCCCAATCGGGGAAGTGTGCATCGCTCATCCGTATGGCTCGCGTGGGATCCCAATGGCCGAGGCGGTCGCAGCTGCCTGCGATGGCTACGTGTTCATCCTTCCCAACGCGTGGGGCGGACACACGCAGGATGAGGCTGCGCGGGTAAGTGGCCTTGGCCGGAGATTGTGGCTCGAGCCTGGCGAAGTGTGCACGGGTGAAGGCTGAGGTGTAGAGTGGGCTGTCGTTGGGGATGGTCTGCCAGTGGTCGCGTATTGTATAGGTTGCGCGGGGGAAGTCGAATGCCACGTGGCGCATCGGTCGCCAAGGCTCGGCGGAGGGTTGTCCGTCAGCGTCTACGGATCGGTAGGCATAGTCAGCCTCCATCAGCGACGTGGGGACATCGAGCGTGAGCGACCAATGCGCGCCGTCGGCGGAGGTCATTGGCAGACCCACGGCGGAGCCAGCGCCGACAGCTGTCGCGATGTCTCGACTGACAAGCTGCACGGCGTGACCCGCCGGTGCGGGGTAAAAGAGATGGAATGTGAGGCGCATGGGGGCAGATTATCCGCACTCTGTGGCACCGCAGTTGGCGCAGAGTAGGCAGCCTTCTTGGTAGACGAGTGTCTCGCTGCCGCAGTTGGGGCATTGTTGGCCTTTCACTTCGGTGCCGTTCGGGAGGTACTTCTTTAGGGCACGGGCTACGCCGTTCTTCCACGTGTTGATCGATTCGTTGTTCAGCTCCATCTCCTGCACCAGCTTGATGACCTGCGTGATGGGCATGCCGTAGCGCAAGACGCCGGAGATCAGCTTGGCGTAGTTCCAATATTCCGGCTCGAACTTGCTGTCGAGACCTTCGAGCGTCATCTTGAAGCCGCGTTTGTTCTTGAACTGGAAGTCGTAATGCTTGCGGCCGTCGGAGTCGTAACTCTTGATGATGGTGCCTTTCTCTACCGTCTTGGGGAGCATGATGCCTTCGTCGTCGTCGGCCAGACCGGTGAAGATCTCGTAGGGGCGGCCGTTGAGCAGACCCACGAAGGCGATCCACTTCTCGCGGTTGTTCTGGAATTTCACCACGTCGGCGTCAAGTTCTGCTGGGCGGGTGGAGACGATCTGTGGGGGGGCCATCTTGGTCTCTTCCTTCTTCTTCTTGTCTTCGGCGGAGATGAGTACGCCGGCGCGTGATCCGTCGCGATAGACGGTGCAGCCCTTGCAGCCCGAGCGCCATGCCTCGACGTAGAGCTTGTCTACGAGCTCTTCGGAGACGTCGTTGGGCAGGTTGATCGTGACGCTGATGGAGTGGTCGACCCAGCGCTGGATGCGGCCTTGCATCTTGACCTTCTGTACCCAATCGACGTCGTTGGAGGTGGCTTTATAGTAGGGTGAGTGTGCGATCATGTCGTCGATCTCGGCGGAGGTGTATTTCTTGGCGGCGGGGTAGCCGTTGGCGAGCATCCAGGTGACGAATTTGTGGTGGAAGACGACGTACTCCTCGAAGGCGTCGCCCGTCTCGTCGACATAATCGATATGCACGTCTGTGTCGTTCGGGTTGACCTTGCGGCGGCGTTTGTAGACGGGCAGGAAGACTGGTTCGATGCCGGAGGTGGTCTGCGTCATGAGGCTTGTGGTGCCGGTGGGGGCGATGGTGAGGCAGGCGATGTTGCGTCGGCCGTATTTCGTCATGCGTTCGTAGAGTTCGGGGTCGGCCTCGCGGAGGCGGGCGATGAAGGGGTTGTTCTTTTCGCGTTCGGTGTCGTAGATCTCGAAGGAGCCACGGTCGCGGGCCAGGTCGACGGATGAGGAGTAGGCCGCGAGGGCGAGTGTCTTCTGTATTTCTTCGGCTACGTCGGTGGCCTGCTCTGTGCCGTAACGGAGGTTGAGGGCTGCCAACATGTCACCTTCGGCGGTGATGCCTACGCCGGTGCGTCGGCCCATGAGTGTCTTGCGGCGGATGCGCTGCCAGAGCTCACGTTCGGTGCGTTTGATTTCGTCGGCTTCGGGGTCGGAATCGATCTTCTCGAGGATCTTGTCAATCTTTTCAGACTCGAGGTCGATGATGTCGTCCATGATGCGCTGGGCGAGGGTGACGTGTTTCTTGAACAGGTCGAAGTCGAAGTGGGCTTCTTTGGTGAAGGGGTTGACTACGTAGGAATAGAGGTTGATGGCCAGCAGGCGGCAGCTGTCGTAGGGGCAGAGGGGGATCTCGCCGCAGGGGTTGGTGGAGACGGTGCGGAAGCCGAGGTCGGCGTAGGTGTCGGGTACGGATTCGCGGAGGATGGTGTCCCAGAAGAGGACGCCTGGCTCGGCTGATTTCCATGCGTTGTGGATGATTTTCTTCCAGAGTGAGCGGGCGCTGATGTCTTTTTTGACCATGGGGTCGGGCCCTGCGATGGGGTATTGCTGGCGGTAGGGGGTGTCGTTGACGACGGCTTGCATGAATTCGTCATCGATCTTGACTGACACATTGGCACCTGTCACTTTGCCTTCGGTCATCTTGGCGTCGATGAAGGATTCGGCGTCGGGGTGCTTGATGGAGACGGTGAGCATGAGGGCGCCGCGTCGGCCGTCTTGGGCTACCTCGCGGGTGGAGTTGGAGTAGCGCTCCATGAAGGGTACAAGGCCGGTGGAGGTGAGTGCGGAGTTCTTCACGGGTGAGCCTTTGGGGCGGATGTGGGAGAGGTCGTGGCCGACGCCGCCGCGCCGCTTCATGAGTTGGACTTGCTCTTCGTCTATACGGATCACGGCGCCGTAGGAGTCGGCGTTGCCTTCGACGCCGATCACGAAGCAGTTCGACAGGGAGGCGATTTGGTGGTCGTTGCCGATGCCGGTCATGGGGCTGCCCTGTGGGACGATGTAGCGGAAGTGGTCGAAGAGGGCGAAGAGCTCGTCTTCGCTGAGGGGGTTGGGGTATTTGGCCTCCACGCGTGCGATCTCGCGTGCCAGGCGGTGGTGCATGTCGGTGGGTGACTGTTCGTAGATGTTGCCGTAGGCATCTTTCAATGCGTACTTGTTGACCCAGACTTTGGCGGCGAGTTCGTCGCCGGTGAAGTAGTCGAGTGATGCAGCGAAGGCCTCGTCGAAGGTGTAGGTCGCTGTTTCTGCGCCCATGAAGTGTATTTTTTTCATATCATATAATGTGTATGTGGTTTGATTCTTGATTCGTTTTGCGACGCAAAAGTAGATTTTTATGCATACGATGTTCTCCAAAAAAAGTAACCCGAAGGGGGGTAGGAGGGGAGAGAGTTGTCCGAAACGGAATGGTAACACACTGTAAATAAATGATTAAGCAATGTGGTGCATAGCCCGAAGTTGCCCGAAATGAGTAACTCGGAAATAAGACAATCGATAATTCCAAACATTCTGCGCAGGACTTTTCAACAGGTTGTTGCCCGCTTCTGATCACTTGGCGAAGAGGGCAGTGACTCGATACTGAATACATGAAAAGGCCTTCCCCGCTTGGAAATGATAGGAATGGGCATACATTTGCCGGCGATGTGTACATCATTATAACCCAAAATAATCATCTCACCCATTAAAAAAGAAAGGACATTACCTATGGCATTAGACAATTTGATTTCCGTTTCATTCACCAGCGAGGAGCTGACGAAGATCACTGGGGCCATTGAGCAGCTCAACACGGTGCTTAGCGGCAAGGTGGTCAACCTGACGCCCGAGGAGCGCAGACAGTATGGCAGCATCGCCGACCGTAATAAGTTGCTGGTAGACAAGGCGAAGTTTTACATGGAGAAGGCGCCGCAGACGGTGCCGCAGACGATAGACAAGGCCGAGTTTGACCGTGATTATGCGGCGCGAGAACAGTTGGAAACGCCGCTGCGAGAGCTGTCGATGGTGGCTGAAAAGCTGCGCGACACGAAGACGCTGCTCGACTTTGACAACCTGCAGGCAGCACTGAGCTATTATCGGTACGTGAAATATTTGGCCTCGCAGAACGAACCGGGCACGACGACGATCTATCAGGACATGAAGCTGCACTATCCCGGTGGGGGCAAAAAGGCGGAGGACAAGAACAAGAAACCGGGCAACAAGAAGCCTAAACCGGGCGGCGGCGACGACATCCACCTGCCCGAAGAGCCGCCCAAGAAGCCTGACACAGGCGGCGGCAGCGGTGGCGACGACATCCAGCTGCCCTCGGAGCCGCCCAAGAAGCCCGACACAGGCGGCACTCAAGGATAGAAGAGGCAGACATGGCTCATGTACACACTTTGCGTTCGGAACCTTCCCCCCCCGTGGGATAGGTTCCGAACTTGTTTTTACCCTCCACCGAAATACCCCCCGAGTAGTTCCGAAATACTCGCCGAGTAGTTCCGAAATACCCGACGATACGTTCCGAAATACCCACCGAGTAGTTCCGAGGTGGTCATCGATACGTTCGGAGGCGGTCGTCGATAGGTTCGGAAATGGGTGTCGATACGTTCCGAACGTATCGATGATAGGTTCGGAAATAGTCGATGATAGGTTCCGAGGTGGTCATCGATAGGTTCGGAAATAGTCGATGATAGGTTCGGGACGTATCGATGGGTATTTCGGAATAGGGTGCAGATAGGTTCGGAACGTATTTCCCCCCCACTTCAGAACGTATCGATGGGGGCTTCGGAACGTAGTGCGGATAGGTTCGGAACGTAGTCTCAATACGTTCGGAACGTAGTGCAGCCACCCTCCCCGTCCGAACATTTCGCCCGCGCTATGCGTTTTCATCCTGAAAAAGGCGGTCTGCCCCCCCGTGCTTTGGGGAGTTTTGACCGCGAATCATTAACCCTTAACCTCAATTGAAAATGAGAATGATGAAACAATTCATGCTCCTGGCGCTGACCCTCGGCGCACTGGCAGCATGCGGGAAGAAGGACACACCCGAACCCGAACCTAAACCAACCCCCAACCCCGAGCTGCCCGCCCGCCCGGCACGCCTGCGCGGCTTCATGGTGGCCCGCGTGGAGGATGTGAATGAGGGCACCATCCGCGACGCCGCCGCATGGGGCGCCAACATCATCCGCCTGCAAGTCTGCCCCGTGAAGTACGCCTCGTCGGTGAACCGCAACATCTGGGAGGCCCTGCCGGTCTACTTAGATCGCATCGACCAACGCCTGAAGTGGGCCAAAGAGCGCGGCATGAAGGTGGTGATCGACCTGCACGAGCCGCCCGTGAATGCCTACAAAGACCCCGGCTACCCCGCCTTCTGGAACGATCCGCAGGTGCGCGAAGATTTTATCCGCTTCTGGAAGGCGCTCGCCACACGGTTCAAAGACCCGGCCTACAACGAGATCGTCTACGGCTACGACATCTACAACGAGCCCGCAGAGTGGGTGCGCGGCACGGATCATGTGCCCCACCGGTGGCGCGCCATGGCCCCCGAGATCGTCCGCACCATCCGCGCCATCGATCGCGACGTGTGGATCATCTACGAGCCTGGCCCCTGGAACGGCCCCGACAATTACCGAGGCCTCAAGCCGCTGGCTGACAAGCGGGTCATGTACAGCCTCCACTTCTACCTGCCCGGCGCCTTCACCCATCAGGGCGTCAACAAAGCCACGCGCCAAGAGGCCGTCGCCTCGCTCGGCGTGGAATATCCCGACAAGATCAACGGGCGGCAGTGGGACAAGGCGGCGCTGGAGCGCGAGCTGCAAATCGTCGATGAATTCCAGCGGCGATACAACGTACCCATCTTCGTGGGCGAGTTCAGCGTCGTTCGTTGGGCTCCCACCGCGTCGGCCGTGCGCTGGCTGACGGATGTCGTATCGCTCTTCGAGGCCCGCAAATGGCCCTGGTGCTACCACGCCTTCCGCGAGTGGGACGGCTGGAGCCTGGAGCACCCCGAAGGCCGCAGCACCTTCCGATACAAAGGCGACCCCGCCGCACAACCCGCACAAGGGGAAACGGAACGCGGCAAAGTGATCCGCCAAGCCCTGCAACGGAATAAGTAGGGGCGCACACGCATACGCCCCCCTAACCGTGTGGCGATAAAAACCAAAAAGCCCTGCCTGTGTTTGAAGGTGGGGCTTTTTTAATGGGGTAGGGGGGAGGGGGTCAGGATCCGAATAGTTCGGAATGGGTACCCACACGGAGAACGTATAGGCAATTCTCTTCTTCATCCCTCCATATCAGCAGAAAGTCGTTTTCTACATGGCACTCCAAGCATCCGGTGTAACGCCCAGATAACCCGTGCATCTTGAATGCCTCGGGCAGCCTTTCATCTTTTAGCAGTATGTCGATTACGGCAAATAAGCGCCGCATCCTTTCGGGCTGATTCCTGTATCTCTTCAAGTCCTTTCGGGCTTTCGTACTAAAGCGCAGCTTCTTCATTCTATCTCATTAATTGATTTCATAAAGGCTGCGAAACTGCTTGCATCGATCGTCCCAGCATATCGTCCGGCGCGTGCCTCTTCGATCGCCTCGATCGTCTCCTCGTTCGGTTCATAATACATGGCGTCCAGCAGGATGCCCTCCACGAGGTTGTTCACGCTTCGGTGCTCCTTCCGCGCCTCTTGGTTCAGGCGTTCACGGAGCTCCTCAGTGATGCGAAGCGTGACCTGTTTTCTCCTTTTCGTCGTTTCCATAGGTGTGATGGGTTTATGATGAATGATGATGGGGGGAGTTCCCCCCCTCTGATACTATTCGTTCAGATCACGCTTTCCAAGGCGTAATACTGATAATCGCGCACAAGGGTGCGGAGCAACATCTCGTCCGGAGTAGCCGCTTCGATATGCAGGTAGCTACGCACCTGCCCCGCCAGTTCACTGATGCGGCTCGGGCGCGTCCGCCGATCCCCCCCCGAGAGCGTCCGGGTGATCAAGTCCACCTGTGCCAGCGAGAGCCGTTCAGCCTGCGGGAAGATGGGGCGATACTCACGGTCTAAATGGCTGAACTCATCTAAGGTGACATGGATCTTCTTGAAATCCTTCTCCTTAATAACGATCGTCCCCGCCGCCAGATCGCCCAACCGCTGATTGTTCTTCGTCAGGGCGATGCAAAGCAGCCCGACATACGACGTCTGCAAGTCGATGAGTAGCAAGAGCCACCGCAGCAGGTATGCCCCCACCGAAGGCCGGCTGCCATCCTTCATCACCACGCGTGTGCCAAGCAGTCGCTTGCCCGGCGTCTGCCCATTGTAGAACGTCTCCCACAGGAAGGAATACCCCATGATCGGCAGCAGGCAGACGGTGAGCATAAGCACCACCTCTATCTCGCTCGGGTCGCTATTCATGCGCCTGTAAAGCGCCCACACGCCAATTATGGCGCCGCAGTAAGCCCCCATCAGCAGCATATCGATGAGGCGCCCCAAGACACGCGCCCCGAGGCTGGCCGGCGTCTGCTCTATCTGCACATATTGACCGGTAATGATGGTAGAATCAGCCATGACGTTGGTGGTATAGTTTACAATCCCTTTTGCTTCGCTTCGTCCCAAATGGCGTCCATCTCAGCCAGCGTCATGTCCTTGAGCGAGCGTCCGCGGCGGATGGTCTGCGCCTCAAGGTAGTCGAAGCGACGGCGAAACTTGGCATTCGTACGCTCCAGCGCATTGTCCGGATTGATTCCGTAGAGGCGCGCAGCATTGATGACACTGAAGAGGAAGTCGCCCATCTCCGCCTCGGAGGCATCGGCGTCAGCGCGATCCAGCTCAGCGCGCAGCTCGCCCAGCTCCTCGCCGACCTTATCCCACACCTGCTCGCGGCGTTCCCAGTCGAAGCCTACGTTGCGCGCCTTGTCCTGCATGCGGTATGCCTTGATGAGTGTGGGTAGTGAGGCCGGCACACCGTTGAGCACCGTGCGGTTGCCATCCTTCTCCTTCAGCTTCAGCTGCTCCCAGTTTTGCTCCACGCGGCGTGTGCCATCCACTTGTGTTGTGCCGTAGACGTGCGGGTGGCGATAGATCAGCTTATCGCAGAGCGCATCGCAGACGTCCTTGATGTCATACTCGCCACGCTCCTCACCGATCTTGGCGTAGAAGACAATGTGCAGCAGCAAGTCTCCCAGCTCCTTCTTGATCTCCATAGGCAGATCCTTGAGGATGGCCTCGCTCAGTTCATAAGTCTCTTCGATGGTGTTTGTGCGGAGGCTCTCGCGCGTCTGCACCCGATCCCACGGGCATTTCTCGCGTAGGTCGTTCATGATGTCGAGCAACCGCCCGAAGGCCTCCATCTTTTCTTCTTTCGTATGCATGATGTGTGTGTCAATTGAAAATCTAATAAGCTAAAAACGAAAAACGACCGGGTACCTGATGGGGTTGGTGGCGTGTACCCGGCCATTTTTCGTTGTTCGTTTTTAGCTGTTCATTATTCGTTATTCGTTTCTCTCTGCTGTTTATATCGCGTCAAGCCACCCTCAAGGAAGCGGACATACTTCGCAGGGTCTTCGTCGAAGGCGTACGACGGAGCGAGTGGCCGCCCCTCATTGTCGAGGATCACGTAGAAGGGTTGTGCATTGGCGCCGAACTTCGATCGTTGCAGGTAGCTCCACTTGTCACCGATCGTTTTCAGTCGGCGTTCCTTCTCATTCTCCGTGATGGTGAGCGGAGCGGGGAGCTTCGTCTTATCGTCCACCATAAGCGTGATTAAGACGTATTTCTCTTCGAGCAACTTCTTCACGCGCGCATCGGTCCATACGGCCGCCTCCATCTTCCGACAGTTCACGCAGCCATAACCCGAGAAGTCGATCAGCACAGGCTTCTTCACACGGCGAGCGTAAGTCATACCCGCCTCGTAATCCTCGAAGACGGCGTGCACCTCGTCTTTATACAGATTGAAATCCTGCGTATAGAGCGGCGGAGCGAAGGCGCTGACAGCCTTCAGCGGCGCACCCCAGAGGCCGGGAACCATGTAGACCGCGAAGGCCAGCGAGACGATGGCCATGAAGAGCCGCGGCACAGAGACGTGGCGCAGCTCGCTGTCGTGACTGAAGCGGATCTTGCCCAACAGATAGAACCCGAGCAGGGCGAAGATGACGATCCACAGCACGATGAACACCTCACGATCGAGCAGCCGCCAACCGTAAGCCAGATCAGCTACGGAGAGGAACTTCAACGCCAAAGCCAACTCCAAGAAACCGAGCACCACCTTCACCGAGTTCAGCCAACCGCCCGACTTGGGCATGTTTTGCAGCATGTTGGGGAAGACGGCAAACAGCGCAAAGGGGATGGCCAGTGCCAGCGCGAAGCCGAACATGCCGATGGCCGGCCCTACGGTCTTACCCTGCGACGCTGCCTCCACGAGCAGTGTGCCGATGATCGGACCCGTGCACGAGAACGACACGAGCACCAGTGTGAAAGCCATAAAGAAGATGCTTAGGATGCCCGATGTGGTGTCGGCCTTGCTGTCCATGCGATTCGTCCACGATGAGGGCAGCACCAACTCGAACGCCCCGAAGAACGACACAGCGAACAGCACCAACAACGCAAAGAAGATGATGTTGAACACAGCATTCGTCGACAGGTCATTCAGCGCGCTGGCACCGAAAAGCCCCGTGATGAGCAGCCCCATGGCTACGTATATAATAATGATCGAGCCGCCATAGATCAGCGCATCGCCGATGGCTTTGCGGCGCGTTTTGCTGCGCTTGAGAAAGAAGCTGACCGTCATCGGAATCATCGGCCACACGCAGGGCGTCAGCAGCGCGATGAGTCCACCCAGGAAGCCAGCCAAGAAGATGTAGATCCACGAGGTGTCTGCGGCTGCGATGGTCGCGTCGCCAAAGGACTTCATGTCGTCGATGACTGGCGTCCACCATTCGGGGCGATCCGTCAGCATGCCCTTCGGTGTGGTCGATTGCGAGGCGCCGTGTGGCGTCCTGACGAGGTCATTCGTCTGCGAGGCGTCGGTCGAGGAATCATCCGTTGTCACGTCCGCGTTGTCCGCATCGGCATCGTCTGTGATGCCTGTGTCGCCGGTGGGTTCGGCCGCCTGCTTGGTGCGCTTCACATGCTTGCGGTCGAAGGCGAACGACTCCGTCTCGGGCGGCAGGCACGACTCGTCGTTGCAAGCCATGAACTCCACTTCGCCGACCAACTTAAATGCCTTCGGATCGGTGACGCGGATCTTCTGTGTGAACGTGACCGTCCCAGAATACCACCGCAACTCAATGCCGGGATACGACGCCTCGTCGCGTGTCACGGTCGGCTTCACCGAGGCTGTGGGTTTGCCCACTAACTCGGCGCCTTTCAGCTTTTCATATTTGATAGAGGTCGAGATTGGCCCGCCCTTGGGCAGGTTCATGTCGTAGACGTGCCATCCCCGATTGATGGTTGCCGTGAAGGTCAAATTCTTTTCAGCCTCTTCGGAGTCTTCCAGATTGATTTTCCACTTCACTGGCGTCAGGATCTGTGCCTGTACGGATGCTGCAATGAGCATCAACAGTCCGAACCAACGGACACTTCGTTTTATTTTTTCCATTAGTATGATTTGTGTTTGTTTCTCTGGGGCGCAAAACTAAATGTTTCGATTTCACACAAAAACGCGTCGGAAGGGTGAGGAATCGGTGTCCTCAAGCCCTTCCGACGCTTGTTTTCAGGGGGGGGGAATCCCCCGGATGATGCGGGATCAGATTTTGCCCACTAAGTCGATGCTCGGCTTCAGGGTTTTCTTGCCCTTCTTCCAGTTGGCGGGGCAGACCTCGCCGTCGTGCTGGGCGACGAACTGCGCGGCCTCCACCTTGCGGAAGAGTTCCTCGGCGTTGCGGCCGATGCTGTTGTCTTGGATCTCGGCCACCTTGATGCGTCCCTCGGGGTTAACCACAAAGGTGCCGCGGTAAGCCATGCCCGACTCCTCAATCATGACGCCGAAGGCACGCGCGAGGGCGCCAGTCGTGTCGGCCAGCATGGGGTAGGTGATCTGACGGATGCTCTCCGAGGCGTCGTGCCAGGCCTTGTGCACAAAGTGCGAATCCGTGCTCACGGAATACACCTCGACGCCGGCGGCCTTGAAGTCGGCGTACTTGTTGGCCAGATCGAGTAGCTCGGTGGGGCAGACGAAAGAAAAATCTGCGGGGTAAAAGAAGAACACGACCCAGCGGCCTTCGATGTCCTTGTTCGTTACTGTTTTGAACTCTCCGTTGTGAAACGCCTGCACGCTGAAGGCAGGCACTTGCTGATTAATGATAGGTACCATGGTGTTTGATGTTTTGTGTTTGATGAAACTGTAACCGTTACAATTCCGGGGCAAATGTATACGCCTCTCTTATCCCTGCAATATCGAGTTTGCAAAATCTACATTGCGAAGGCCTTGCGGAAAATGGCGTGACGGGGAAGCGGAGTGAAATCTGATGTCGGGAATCGGGGTGGGAGGATAATCAGTTGAGGAGAGGTTGTCGGGCTTGTTATTGATGTCTTTGTGCATGCACATAGATAGTGACATGCTTTTTTCTTAGATTTTGTGCGTGGATGTAGATATGAAAACAGTTTTATTGAGTTCTTTGTGTGTGCAGGTAAAATTGAAAACAATGTGATTAGCCTGTTTGTGTATGCAGTTAGATTCAAACTAAATCTTATTCTTTTCTACATGCATGCACGATGATTTGAAAATAATTTATACATATTCATGTGTATGCAGATACATATGAAGAGAGTTTATTCCTTTGTTTTGTGCATGCATATATATATGAATAAAAATATATCCTTTTCTGCGTGTGTGCACATAGAGATTAATATATGGATGATCACTTCTTCGTGATGTCACGAAAAAGAGAATAAAGTTTCGGAGAAAGGCGTGCGAGATGTTTTTGGCCTGTCGCGAAAGGCGGTGGAGGCTTTGCGAGGTGTTTCTCGTATGCTTTGGAAAGGAAAGGGCCCTGAGCGATCCGTTTTTTGTCTCAACAGAAAGTCCGAGGCCCTTTTGTGGGGTGTGTTTACTCCCTCTTTATCGCGGCGGAATGGGGATTCATTCCGTTGTGGCGTAACGCAGTTCGTCGAGCATCATGGCGACCTCGTCGGGGGTGATTCCGGCGTGGAGCAGGGCGGGGCGATCGGCATTGAAATGGGTGGTGAAGGTCTGGAAGTCTTCGCCCGCGATGGCTTGTTGATAGTGGGCTACGGCGCCCTTGATGTTGCGCATGGCCCACTCGGTGTGGCCGGCGTTGAGGTAATCCTCCGGCTGCGGGTGGTCGGCGATGAGCTTGCGATAGACGGCGCGGGCCTGGTCGTACTTGCCGACGACGAAGGAGCACCAGGCTACGCCGCGCCGCGCCTTGGTGTTCGAGGGGTCGAGGTATTCTACCTTGAAGTAGTATTTCAGCGCCTCGTCGTATTGCTGTTGCTCAAGGTAGCAATGGCCGATGTGGAGCATGACGGACAGATTGTCAGGCTCTAAACGGTCGTGGCGGAGTAAGAACTTGACGGCTTCAGCGGGTTGCTTGAGGGCGCGATAGCAGGTGGCGATGCGCCGGAGGAGCCATTTGCTGTCGGGGTTGATCATCTCAGCGCGGAGGTATTCGCGGAGGGCTCCAGCGATGTCGCCAGCCATTTGCAGGCAGTATCCGAGCTTTTGGTGGAGCATTTCGCTGTCGCCCTCGCCGCGTTCGATGAGCTCTTGGTAGATGGGCCGGGCGTCGTTAGGATACCCCTTGCGGAGGTAGACTTCGGCAATGTGGAGCAGCATTTCGGCGTCGGAGAGGTATGGGCGGAGGATGGGCAGGCGATGGAAGTCGAGGGGGCGATTGAAGATGTCGCTGAAGTCGGTGTGGCGGGGGTGGAGCTTGTAGAAGCGGTAGAGGTTGCGGATGTAAAGGCCGATGGATCGCTCTTCGAGCTTGGCGGTGTGGCTCAGTTCGGCGGCCTCTTGCTCCCGGAGCTGCGTCGCGTCGCCTTGCAGTTGTTCGCGGAGTATGCGGCGTTGCTGCTCGGGCATGTAAAGCATGCTGATGCAGAGGGAATATTTGTCAGAGTCGCACATGAAGGGCGTGGTGCGCATCAGTTCCTTGAGGCCGTCCTCAATGGGGAGGCTGCGGAAGGTGGTGTGTTGCGGGGTGAAGGGCAGGAACCAGTTGCTCAGTTCTTGGAAGAAGGGGAAGCGCTTGAGGGAGCCGAAGGCGGAGTGTAGCAGGTCGATGCCCTCCTCTTGCATCTCGCTGTATTCACGCATCCAGCCTGACAGTTTGTCGCTACTGCTCATCATGCGTTCCATCCATTCGGGGTTCATCTCCTCGCCGGCGATCTCGTTGAGGAAGTCCCTTGCCGAGACCTTTCCGCCACGCGTGGTGAACTTCATGATCTCGGGGATGATGTCATTCTGCATGCGGTGGGCCACCTTTTCCGTCTCGCGGGTAAGGATGAAGCGGATGATGACAGTGCAGAGGCGGCGGCGGAAGTTGGGCGTTTCAGCCAGCGCCTCTAATCGGTCGTGGATTTCGGGGTAAAGCGCGAGGCGGGTGCTGTAGGCATCGAGTGTGAGGCAGAGGGCTACGAGGGCTTGCAGGCTGATGGCGTCGGTGAGGGCGGCGGCGTCGAAGAGGAGGCGCACCTTGTTGCGGTCGAAGGAGGCTTGCAGGGCGAGGAGCAGGGCGGAGATGATGAGCGTCTTCACGTCTGCGGGATAGGATGGGTTACGGAGCGCCTCGCTGAGGGCGTCGGTGGCTTGCGGGTTGAGGAAGCCGGTTGTATAGACTTGGTCGAAGAGGCGAACGGCTGTGAGCTCATGCTGCTCACGTTCGCCAACCGCATCGCATAGCGTGACCTCCTGTAGGATGGTAGGGATGTCTGATGATTGATAACGGGCGACGCGCCGGAGGGCGTAGTAGTAGGTGGGCGAGATGTCGCCGAGGGCTTCGTGGCGTACGGTGTCGGCCAGCTCGTAGGCGCGGCGGCGGATGTCGTCGCGGATGTTGTTGCGCTGCGGATCGTCGAAGCCCTCGACGTAGTAGTGCAACATATATCTATAGGTACTCTGCAACTCATCGGCTTGGCCGAGGAATTGTTGTTTCCCGGTGGCGACGATAAGGTGGGTGAGGGCGTCGAGGGCGCCTTTCATCGAGGCCTGATCGAGCTGGTCGATGATGCAGGCGTAGGTGGTGTGGATGTCTTGGATTGTCATATAGCAGGTGGTGAGTGAGGGTGGGCACAAATGTCGGGTCGGTTTACAAATGCCATGCCAAGTGATCTTCCCAATCGAAAATGGCTTGCCACAATCCGATGCCCCGCAATCCCGCACCGGATCCCAATCACGTTCGTACTTTTACGGTCGTTTAAACAAACTTTTATACGGATGAAAAGAGAAATTGCCGCATGTACCATGATCGCCATGATGGCATGCAACACAACGGAACAGAAGAACGACGCCGCCGACAAGACCGTCATCGGGGCGCCGCCCGTTATCAATCATCAGACATCCCTACCATCCTACGGAGCGCCTCGCTGAGGGCGTCGGTGGCTTGCGGGTTGAGGAAGCCGGTTGTATAGACTTGGTCGAAGAGGCGAACGGCTGTGAGCTCATGCTGCTCACGTTCGCCAACCGCATCGCATAGCGTGACCTCCTGTAGGATGGTAGGGATGTCTGATGATTGATAACGGGCGACGCGCCGGAGGGCGTAGTAGTAGGTGGGCGAGATGTCGCCGAGGGCTTCGTGGCGTACGGTGTCGGCCAGCTCGTAGGCGCGGCGGCGGATGTCGTCGCGGATGTTGTTGCGCTGCGGATCGTCGAAGCCCTCGACGTAGTAGTGCAACATATATCTATAGGTACTCTGCAACTCATCGGCTTGGCCGAGGAATTGTTGTTTCCCGGTGGCGACGATAAGGTGGGTGAGGGCGTCGAGGGCGCCTTTCATCGAGGCCTGATCGAGCTGGTCGATGATGCAGGCGTAGGTGGTGTGGATGTCTTGGATTGTCATATAGCAGGTGGTGAGTGAGGGTGGGCACAAATGTCGGGTCGGTTTACAAATGCCATGCCAAGTGATCTTCCCAATCGAAAATGGCTTGCCACAATCCGATGCCCCGCAATCCCGCACCGGATCCCAATCACGTTCGTACTTTTACGGTCGTTTAAACAAACTTTTATACGGATGAAAAGAGAAATTGCCGCATGTACCATGATCGCCATGATGGCATGCAACACAACGGAACAGAAGAACGACGCCGCCGACAAGACCGTCATCGGGGCGCCGGATGTGAAGATCGAAAACGGACAAATGACGCCTGAAGTGCTTTGGGCTTTCGGTCGCGTGGGCAACGTCAGCGTCTCGCCTGACGGCAAGCAAGTGGCCTACACCGTGACCTATTACAGCATCCCCGAAAACCGTGGCAACGCCGACCTCTACGTGATGGATGCCGACGGGGGGAACAAGAAGCAACTCACGCACACGGCCGCGAGTGAAAGCGAAGTGGCTTGGACGCCCTCGGGCAAAGCCATCGCTTACCTGCGCGAAGGGAAACTCTGGAACATCGCCCCCGACGGCAGCTCAGAGAAGCAGGTCTCTGACATCGAGCAATCGATTGAAGGCTTCCTCTACGCCCCAGCTGGCGACAAGATCCTCCTCGTCATCCCCACCAAGATCGAGAAGTGCGTGAATGAGGATCTCTACGAAGACTTAGACAAGGCCAAAGCCTACGTCTACGACGACCTTATGTATCGCCACTGGGACACGTGGAAGGATGGCAACTACAGCCACCTCTACCTGGCCGACGTGAAGGACGACAAGGTGAAGGCCGTGGAAGACATCATGCCAGGCGAACCCTTCGACTCGCCCGTGAAGCCCTTCGGTGGCATGGAGCAGATCACTTGGAGCCCCGACGGATCCACGATCGTTTACACCTGCAAGAAGCTTTCCGGCCTCGATTATGCTTTCCAAACCAACTCCAACCTCTACGCCTACACCTTGGCCGACAAGAAGACGCGCCTCCTGACGCCTGACATGCCGGGCTACGACCAAAACCCGCAGTTCTCGCCCGACGGCAAGAAGCTGCTCTGGTCCAGCATGCGCCGCGGCGGATACGAGGCCGACAAAGAGCGGATGATGGTGATGGATTGGCCAAATGGGCAGATGACAGACGTCTCCGATTCGCTCGACGCCAGTCCCTCGTCGCTGCAATGGACGCCCGACGGCAAGACCATTTATCTGACCGCGCCGATCAAGGAGGCGTATCAGATCTTCGCTTTCGATGTAGCTACCTGCTCCTTCCGCCAGCTTACCGACGGAAACCAGGATTATCAGCATGTGCAGCTGGCTGGCGATAAGCTCATCGCTACGCGCACCACGCTCGTCGATCCGGCCGAGATCTACAGCGTAGACCCAGCTACGGGCAAAGGCACCGATCTCTCGCAGGTGAACAAGGATTTGCTGAGCAAGCTCAACCTGCCGACGTTCGAGAAACGCTTCGTGACGACCACGGACAACAAGCAGATGGTGACTTGGGTAGTCTACCCGCCGAAGTTTGACGCGTCGAAGAAGTACCCCATCCTGCTCATGTGCACCGGTGGTCCGCAGGGCGTGCTCAGCCCGTCGTTCAGCTACCGCTGGAGCTATATGTTGATGGCTGCACAGGGTTACGTAGTCGTTGTGCCTGCCCGTCGTGGCACGTCTGGTTCGGGTCAGGAGTGGGCCGATGCTATCTCAAAGCATCACGGTACACAGGATGAGCAGGATCTTCTCTCTGCCATCGATGAGATTTGTAAGGAACCGTGGGCAGACAAGGATCACGTCGGCGCGATGGGTGCCAGCTACGGCGGCTACTCCATTTTCCACTTGGCCGGCACGCACAAAGGGCGCTTCAAAGCCTTCTTGGCGCATTGCGGCATCTTCAACTCGGAGTTCATGTATCCGACGACGGAGGAAATGTTCTTCGACGAATGGGAGAACGGCGGTGCACCGTGGGATAAGGAAAACAAAGTCGCTCAAAACACGTACGCGCATTCGCCCCACCTGATGGTGAAGAACTGGAACACGCCGATTATGATTGTGCATGGCGAACAAGACTTCCGCGTACCGTATTCTCAGGGTATGGCGGCGTTCAACACGGCGCGCATGTTAGGCGTGGAAAGCCGTCTGCTCATCTTCCCGACGGAGAATCACTGGGTGCTCAGTCCGCAGAACGCCATCCTTTGGCAGCGCGAGTTCTTCAAATGGTTCGATAAGTACCTCAAGAACGGAGACAAGCCGAAGGAAGCTGAGAAGCCGAAGGCATAGGGCCGATACCACATGTAAGGGTGAAAGATTTTTTCGTCTCTGAATCCGGACGCCGGTATAGTAGGGGCGAAAGATTTTTCGCCCCTACGAACACGTCCAATCATTATTAATCGACAACCATCATCCCGGGCAGACACATAGATCCGCCCCTACATTTATATTATGAGATCGCACATCAATAAACTTATGACGGGGCTGCTGCTGGCAGTCCTGTCTTTTTCATGCACCGGTGCGGATAAGCATGCCAGCTACGATGTGGCTGACAGCATGAAAGAAGAGGCTGGCGCCAGTAGCTCGTCCGACTTGCGCGTGGGCGAAGAGGCTATCCCTGATCGCAAGCTGACTAAGGACGGTATGCTGCGCTTCGAGACGTCGGACGCTAAGAAGACGCGTGCAGGAATACTGAAGGCCATTACCGAGGCTAAGGGTTATGTGGCCAGCGATAGCAAGGACGAGTCGGAAGGCCGACAGACCTCTACCATCACGCTGCGTGTGCCCGCCGACCAGTTCGATGCCTTGGTGGATCGCATCACCGCCGACGCTGGCAAGATTGATTATAAAAACATCGAGGTGAGCGACGTCACCCAGGAGTATATCGACCTCGACGCACGCCTGAAGACGAAGAAGGATCTCGAAGCCCGCTATCAGGAGCTGCTCAAGCGCGCCAATAGCGTGGACGAGGTGCTCAAGGTGGAGGCGCAGATCGGCAGCTTGCGTGCTGAGATCGAGTCGGCCGAGGGGCAGATGCGCTACCTCAAGAATCAGGTGGCGCTCAGCACGCTCACCGTCTCGTTCTACGAGAAGACTGTGGCCGCCGGATTCGGATATAAGTTCCAGCGCGCGCTGCGTCAGGGTTGGGACAACCTGCTGTGGGTGCTCATCGGCCTGACAAATCTCTGGGCCATCTTGCTGTTCGTCACTATCGTGTGGATCGTCATCGTTCGCATGCGGCGTAAACGAAAAAGAAAGAAGACACAAGCCTAACAGAACCTCGTAGGGGCGAAAAATCTTTCGCCCCTACACATTTCTCACAAACCATTTATTTATCAAACACAATGAACCACCAACCGATTATCAAACACATCTATCTCGGGTTGCTCGGAGCAGCCCTCGTATTCACGGCCGCCGCGTGTAGCCATAACCAAACAGAAGGAGAGAAAATTTTGAAGCAATCTGATTTCCCCGCGCCGCCGGTGGCTGAGGTGCATCCAGACACCTTCACCAACTTCGGCAAGCAGCGCATCGACAATTACTACTGGATGAAGGATAAAACGAACCCCAAAGTCATCGAGTACATCAAGGCCGAGAACGCCTACACCGACACCGTCATGGCTTCCACCCGCGGCTTGCAACAGAAGATCTACGACGAGATCTTAGGCCGCATCAAGGAGGACGACGAGAGTTATCCCACCTACGACAATGGCTACTACTACTACAGCCGCACCGAGAAGGGCAAACAATATCGCACCTACTGCCGCCGCAAGGGTTCGATGGACGCGCCAGAGGAGGTGATCTTCGATGTCAATAAGCTGGCGGCCGGTAAGCAAGCCTTCATCTTCCGCGGATACTCCATCAGCCCGGACAACAGCAAGGCGGCCTATTTCTACAACGAGACCGGATCGTATGCCGAGTTCACCATGAAGGTGCGCGATCTCGCCTCCGGGCAGGACGTCGGATTCTCCGTCGAAGGGGCCGCGTCCGTGGCTTGGGCCAACGACAACCGCACGCTCTTCTACAGCGCCATCGACCAGACCCTCCGCTCATCGAAGATCTTCCGCCGCGAGCTCGACGCCGCCGAACCGACCCTCGTCTACGAAGAGAAGGACGCCAAGTTCAGTACCTACGTATCGGCCACGAAGACGAAGCAATTCATCTTCATCACTTGCGGCAGCTCCACTACCTCAGACGAGCGCTACATCTCGGCCGACCGGCCCACGGATCCATTCAAGATCTTCCTGCCCCGGACGAAGGATGTGGAGTACAGCGTCTATGCCCACGCTGATCGTTTCTTCATCCGTTATAAAGACAAGGAGCACCTGAACGGCCTGATCTACGAGGCACCCTTGACGGGCTACGAAGACCGAAAGACGTGGAAGGAATTCCTGCCCTACGACAAGGACGTCCGCATCGAGGGCATCGACGTGCTCAAGGATTACGTAGCCTTAGAACTCCGCAAGAATGGCCTCAACGAGATCCGCATCAAGCCGATCAATGGTGGTGAAACGAAGTCCATCAACTTCCCAGAGCCCGTCTACACCGTTTCCCTCGGCGGCAATCCGGAGTACGACGCCACGACGATCCGATACACCTACACCTCCCTCAATCGCCCCTCGACGCTCTACGAATACGCCATCACCACGGGCAAAACCACCAAGCTGAAGGAGCAAGAGGTGCCCTCAGGCTTCAATCCAGACGACTACACCGTGGAGCGCCTTTGGGCCACCGCTCCGGACGGCGTCAAGGTGCCGATGGCCGTCGTGTATAAAAAAGGCCTCAAGCGCGACGGCAAGGCGCCCGCCCTGCTCTACTCCTACGGCTCGTACGGCAGCAGTTCCGACGTCTACTTCAGTCCGAGTTTTTACAGCCTCATCGACCGCGGTTTCGTCTTCGCCATCGCGCAGATCCGCGGCGGGAGCGACCTTGGCGAACAGTGGTACGAAGACGGCAAGCTGCTGAAGAAGAAGAACACCTTCACGGACTTCATCGCCTGCAGCGAGCTGCTCATCAACGAGCATTACACCTCCGCCTCGCGCCTGGCTGCGATGGGCGGCAGCGCCGGCGGCCTACTCATGGGCGCCGTGGCCAATATGCGCCCCGATCTCTACCAAACGATCGTCGCCCAGGTGCCCTTCGTGGACGTGATCAACACCATGCTCGACGAGTCGCTTCCCCTCACCACGGGCGAGTACGAGGAGTGGGGAAACCCCAATGAGGAGGAGTATTACAACTACATGCTCTCCTATTCGCCTTACGACAATATCAAGGCCCAGAACTACCCCAACATGCTCGTCACCGGCGGCCTGAACGACTCGCAGGTGCTCTTTCACGAGCCCCTCAAGTACGTCGCCAAGCTCCGCGCCATGAAGACGGACGACAACATCCTCATCCTCCACATGGACATGGATTCCGGCCACGGCGGCGCCACGGGACGCTACGACAGCATCAAGGACACCGCCTTCGAGTTCGCCTTCATCCTCAACCGCGTCGGCATCGCCAAGTAGCCCTCGCGCATCGGGTTTATACGAAAGGGCATCCCCCGGCAGAGCTGGTGGGTGCCCTTTTCTTCTGCTTACATCCCTATCCCCCTGACGCAGCGCCGTCCATTTTCTGAGAAAATGAAGCCACCATCGGAAAGCCCCATTTTCTGAGAAAAAGAGGCCTTTCACATCTGGGAGGCGTCATTTTCTGAGAAAAAGAGGCTTTTCACTTCTGGGAAGCGCCTTTTTCTGAGCAAAAGAGGCTTTTCACTTCCGGGAGGCGCCTTTTTCTGAGCAAACGAGGCTTTTCACTTCTGGTAAGCCCCTTTTTCTGAGCAAAAGAGGCTTTTCACATCCGGAAAGCGCCTTTTTCTCAGCAAACGGAGCTTTTCACATCCGGGAGGCGCCTTTGGCTGAAAAAATGAAGCCTCACAGCTTAAGCATACCCCCCGCGCATCGCCATTTTCAGCTTTTCGCCCCGGCCGATACGCCGTAACCAATCCCTCCTACTTTTGCCCATCATCTCAAATAAAGGACAACGATTAATGATCAATGATCAATGATTACCCCGGAAACACGGGGCAGCATGGCACCGCCCCGCCACGAATCATGAATAATTAATCATTGACCCTTACTTAACACACACAGATTATGACCAACATACCCCAAGTGGACGTCGGGATACTGACGGAGCGAGACGTTTCATTTCGCCTCAATGGCGCCTACCGCAGCCCGGAAACACGCCACGAATACACCGGCGAACAGCGCGCTACACTGACCACCGACGGCCGAATCGCCTTTGGCGGACACACCTACCAGGCGCTGCACTTCATCCCCACCGATCCCGCAGACGCATTCGACCTTCGGGGCGTCACCATCGGCCTGCACTTCCATTGGGAGCGGCGCGAGGATCAGCGCTTCCGTGGCGAACTCCATCTACTGACCGCCGAGGGCGGCATCCTCGTCGTGAACCGCATCGACGTAGAGTCGTATCTCGAAAGCGTCATCTCGTCCGAGATGAGCGCCACCTCGTCGCCCGAGCTGCTCCGCGCGCACGCCGTCATCTCCCGCAGCTGGCTGCTCGCGCAGATCGAAAAGCGGCAGGCACCGATCGAGGCCAGGACGGAGAGCTGCAGCCAAGACGACGAGAGCCTCGTCCGCTGGTACGACCGTGAGGATCACACCCGCTTCGACGTCTGCGCCGACGACCATTGCCAGCGTTACCAAGGCATCACGCGCGCCACCACACCCGCCGTCGAGGAGGCCGTACGTGCCACCTGCGGCGAGGTGCTCACTTTCGAGGGGCGCCTCTGCGACACACGCTTCTCGAAATCATGTGGCGGCGTCACCGAATGCTTCGAATACTGCTGGGAGCCCGTTCACCACCGCTACCTCGTCGCTCTGCGCGACAGTCGCACGCCCGACGAGCCGACGCCCGACCTCACGAACGAATCCGAGGCCGAGCGCTGGATCCGCTCCGCGCCCGAAGCCTTTTGCCACACCACCGACGAGGGCATCCTCAGCCAAGTGCTCAACGGCTACGACCGCGAGACGCCAGACTTCTACCGCTGGACGGTGGAGTATACCCAAACGGAGCTCGCCGACTTGATCCGCCGAAAGAGTGGTATCGACTTCGGCGCCATCTTGCAGTTGCAAGCCGTCGAGCGCGGCCGCTCGGGGCGCATCGTGCGGCTCCGGATCGTCGGCAGTCTGCGCACCTACATCATCGGCAAGGAGCTCGAGATCCGCCGCACACTCTCCGAGACGCATCTCTACAGCTCGGCCTTCGTTGTCGACGCGCTCGACCTGCATCACGGCATCCCGCGGCGCTTCCGCCTCACCGGAGCAGGCTGGGGCCACGGCGTAGGCCTCTGCCAGATCGGCGCCGCCGTGATGGGCGCCGAAGGGCATCCCTACCGACACATCCTCGCGCATTATTACCCCGGCAGCCAGTCGGAAATACGCTACACCCGATGAGCAGCACCCTGATCCTCTCCATCATCGCAGCCTACTTCGGCCTGCTCCTCCTCATCGCCTGGATCACCGGTCGCGGTGGCGCAGCGGCAGACAACGAAGCCTTCTTCCTCGGCAATCGCCGCTCGCCGTGGTACATCGTAGCCATCGGCATGATCGGCTCCTCTCTTTCGGGCGTAACCTTCGTCTCCGTCCCCGGTTGGGTGCGGCAGATCGACATGACGTACATGCAGACCGTCTTCGGCTTCTTCTTCGGCTACGTCATCATTGCCCACGTCCTCCTGCCCCTCTATTACCGCCTTCGGCTCACATCCATCTACACCTACCTCGAATCACGCATCGGCCGCCGAGCCTACAAGACGGGCGCCTCCTTCTTCCTCCTCTCCAAGATCATCGGCGCCGCCGCACGGCTCTACTTAGTCGTGCTCATCCTTCAGACGTACGTCTTCTCCACCTGGCACATTCCCTTCGGCATGACCGTCATCCTCAGCATCCTCCTCGTTTGGCTTTACACCTACAAGAGCGGCGTCAAGACGATTATCTGGACGGACACGCTTCAAGCCATCTGCCTCGTGGGTACGCTCGTCGTTATCATCTGGCAAGTGAAGGATCGCATGGGATTAGACTTCGACGGCCTCTGCCGCACCGTAGCCGAAAGCCCACACTTCCGCCTCTTCGAATGGCACGATTGGTCCAGCAAACAACACTTCGTAAAGCAATTCCTGAGCGGCATCTTCATCACCATCGTCATGACCGGGCTTGATCAAGACATGATGCAGAAAAACCTCTCCTGCCGCAGCCTCCGCGACGCACAGAAGAACATGTACTCCTACGGCCTGGCCTTCACGCCGATCAACTTCCTCTTCCTCTCGCTTGGCATCCTTCTCATCACGCTCGCCGGCCAGCTTGGCATCACCCTGCCCGCCTCCGGCGACGACATCCTGCCCATGTTCTGCACCTCAGGCATACTCGGGCAGACAATCGTCGTCTTCTTCACCATCGGCATCATTGCGGCCGCCTTCAGCAGCGCCGACTCCGCATTGACAGCGCTCACCACCTCCTTCTGCGTCGACATCCTCGGCATCGAGCGCGCCCAAGCGACACACGCCAAACGCACCCGCATGATGGTTCACGTCCTCATCTCAGTGCTCTTTGCCGCCATCATCATGGTCTTCAAAGCCGTCAACGACCGCAGCGTGATCGACGCCATCTACGTGATCGCTTCTTATACCTACGGCCCGCTCTTGGGGCTCTTCGCCTTCGGCTTATTCACCCGCCTACGCCCAACTGACCGTGCCGTGCCCTACATCTGCCTCGCATCGCCCCTCGTCTGCTACGCCCTCGAGCGCCTCACGCTCCACTGCACCGGCTATCGCTTCGGTTACGAAATGCTGATGATCAACGGCGCCCTCACCTTTCTCGGGCTGTGGGCGGCATCCATGAGAACGAAAAACGAAAAATGCCGTGAGAGCTAAAAACGAAAAATGAACAACTAAAAATGCCGGATACATGATGGCGCTGATCCATGCGTGTACCCGGCATTTTTAGTTTTTAGCTTTCCGTTTTTCGTTCCCTCCATCATGTCCCCGGCATTTTTAGTTGTTCATTTTTCGTTTTTAGCTTTTCGTTTTTCGTTTCCTCCAGCGTACACGCCGGCATTTATGTTTATGGGTAGGGGCGAAAGATTATTCGCCCTTACCCATGTTTGGTCGCGGGGGGATCAACGCCCCAGGTTATGCTTCTGGCAGAACTCATCGAGGATGTCCTCAAGGTTCGGCCGGCCGATCTCCTGCAACTCGTAACCCACCTTCACCGTCGGCTGCGTGATGTGGACGATGCGGCAAAGGTCGATCGGCGTAGCGATGACCACGGCGTCGCACGGTGTAGCGGCGATCGTCGCCTCAAGGTCGCGCACCTGCTGCTCGCCATAGCCCATGGCCGGCAGCAGCGTGCCTATGCCCGGATAAGTGCGGAAAGTGTCTTGCAATTTGCCGACAGCATACGGCCTGGGATCGATCAGCTCGGCCGCGCCAAATTTGCTCGCAGCCACAGTGCCCGCACCGATCTTCATCTCGCCGTGTGTCAGCGTCGGACCATCCTCGACTACTAAAACGCGCCGCCCACGGATCAGTTCCGGCC
>MIQB01000017.1 GCA_002890585.1 Tannerella sp. oral taxon 808 | reverse complement strand
GCGGACTTTCGTAGACATACCGCTGACTTTATTCTTACATCGAACTCACGTTAAACAAGCTCGCGCAGCGAGCCTCAACAGCTAAACAAATCAACAATTCAACACCTCAACCCGCTTGAGCCCCATCTCCGCGGCGCGGTCGTACATGAACTGAAGGGCAGCATCGCGTTCGTTCGGGATCACGCCGTCAAGGATGGCATCCTTGATCGCCTCCTTGAGCACCCCCACCGGACGCGACGGCGGCAGGCCGAACGTCGCCATGATCTCCTCACCCGTCACGGGCGGCTGGAAGTTGCGCACGCGATCCTTCTCCTCGATCACGACCATCTTCTCGCGCACCAAGCGGAAGTTATTCAGGAAGCGGCGCACCTTCTCCGGGTTCTTGCTCGTGATGTCCGCCTCGCAGAGCTTCATCAAGTCGTCCACATCGTCACCTGCCTCAAACAGCAGACGCCGCACGGCCGAATCCGTCACCTCGTCGTCCGCCAGGCTGATCGGCCGCATATGGAGCCGCACCATCTTCTGCACAAACTTCATCTTCTCGTTCATCGGCAACTTCATCCGCCGAAAGATGCGCGGCACCATGCGTTCGCCGATGAAGTCGTGGTTGTGGAAGGTCCACCCGAGCTTGTAATCGAACCGCTTCGTCGTCGGCTTACCGATGTCGTGCAGCAGCGCAGCCCAACGCAGCCACAGATCGTCCGAGGTGCGACTGAGTTGATCAAGCACGATCAGCGTATGCGCGAAGTTGTCCTTGTGGCCGATCCCTTCGCGCGTCTCCGCGCCCTTCAGCGCACACAGTTCGGGGAAGATCAGCGCTAAGAGTCCGCATTTATCTAACAGCTCAAAGCCGATGGAGGGGCGTGGCGAGAGGATGATTTTGTTTAGCTCATCGGCGATGCGCTCCTTCGATATGATGGCGATGCGTTCGCGGTTGCGGGCGATGGCGTCGAACGTGTCCGGGTCGAGGAAGAAGCCGAGTTGCGAGGCGAAGCGCACGGCGCGCATCATGCGCAGTGGGTCGTCGCTGAAGGTCACGTCCGGGTCACACGGCGTGACGATGCGCAGCGCCTCCAAATCGCCTAACCCGCCGAACGGGTCGACCAACTCGCCATATCGCTCCCGGTTTAGGCAGAGTGCGAGGGCATTGATTGTGAAGTCTCGTCGGTTCTGATCGTCCTCTAATGTGCCGTCCTCCACGATCGGTTTGCGCGAGTCGCGCCGGTATGACTCGCGCCGCGCCCCGACGAACTCAATCTCGAGATCGCCCACCTTCACCTGCGCCGTGCCGAAGTTCTTGAACACGGAGAGGTGAGCTCGTCGTCCCAGCTTCTGCGCTACGGCTTGCGCCAGCTCGATGCCACTGCCGACGGTCACCACGTCGATGTCCTTCGACGGCCGCCTGAGGATCAGGTCGCGCACAAACCCGCCGATCACATACGTCTCTAATCCCAACTCATCGGCTACCTCCCCGATCATCGGGAAGGGCTGCGCCGCCAACGCCTCGGCAATATCTTCTTCGTAATACATCATCTAATTTTCCCTTTGAAATAAGCCAAAGCCTCACGCAGCATTTCCCGCTCGATGTTTTGCATGTAAGCCGACATGAATGCCCAGTCCGGGGTGCCGTCGGGAGTGATGGGGAGATAAAGTCTACCCCGCTTCAATCTTGTCAAGGTCGCTCCATAGCTTCCCCAGCTGAACTTTTGGACGAGTATCTTAATTGCTCGAATAACGAAAAGGGCATTGTGTCGATTGAGTTTCGGATGTCGAACAACTTGTATGTTTTGCCCCGTATAAAAAGCACTCGGTTGATAAAAGACGGTTTGCGTGTCAAGCCCGATGGTGATCACGTTTCCTTCATCCATCTTATAACCCTCTTGTGAACAAACGAAAGAATCGACGCCATTCTGGTTGTCACTTCGGGTGATATAGGGGTAAATACTATCGCCCTCGGAGAGCTTCTTTCTATCGATGCTACTGCTTGTGGAAGAAATCGAAAACTCTTTCCCAAATACAAACGCCCTCCACTCCCTGCCTTTGAATGCGACAGGCTCAGCGTGTTTCTCGGCAAGCTGCCGCTCCAGTCTGCTTATGGCTTCCTTCATAAGCACCTTCTCCTCTTGCCGCATGTAAGCCGACATAAAATTCCAGTCGGGGGAACCATCGATGGAGGGAAGTTGAAACTTCTGACGCAGAAGTGTGGACGAAGAGAGTTGGTTGCCATAAGAGAACTTTGCGAATTGCTTCCGGAGTTCCGTAGCCACAAACAGCCCTACGCGCTTCCCCAATGTTTTGTTTTTAAGGTTCAGGCTGTGGATCTTCATGTCGAAACTCGACGCGTTCGACTGATAAAACACCGCACCAAGGAAAGAGATGGAGAGGCAATCTGCGTTCGTCCGGAAGGATTTTTCTTCCAAAGGAGCCGTGAAGCTATCCACCCCATTGTTTTGCTCCGTAGCCGTGATCCGCGGCATGCGCCCCGGCGCAAGTTGCTCCCGAGGCACAATCGACCCGGTGGAGATAGTGAACAAATCCTTGATGAAAAACGCCCGCCACTCCCTATCCGTCAGTTTCAGCCGTTCACTCATCGCCTCCGCCTCCCTGCCGGTCATCGTCGAAGAGGTAGCCCCGCCCGTGGGTGATCATGTTGAATTGAAAGGTCAAGTAATCTGCCATCGTGCGGCGGAAATCCTCCTCGCTCGGGATCTCATCGTTGAAGTAATAGAAGGAATGCAGCCACTCGTCTTTCGCTTCGATGGTCGTTGTCACGCAGAAGCGGCTCTCGTATTCCGTGATGCGTCCGTTCCATACGTCGAGCAGATACTGCCGGCGGTCTTTCGCCGAACTCGTCTCTACTAATCCCACGTGCTTGGAAACCTTGAAGCCGTCATCCTCAAAGTTGATGAACTTACACTGCTGGTGCGCAAAGTCATGCGGTATTCCGGCCGTGAAGATGGCGATGCAGGGGTTAGTACCCACGCGGTAGAACGTATCCTTGTTCAGTGTGATCACTCCTTCCAGCGTGTGGTGCCGGAGGATGCTCTCCTTGCTCGCTTGCTCCTCTCGCGTCTTGCCTGTCAGAGCCGACTGCGGGATGATGACTAATACACGTCCGCCCCGTGTGACGGAGTCCAAGAGATGCTCCGTGAAGTTAATCTCATACAGTCCCGGCGTCAGTTTCGAGCCCTGCGAATACGGCGGATTCATCATCCCCACGTTGCAGCCCTTGAGCTGCAATTGGTGCGGATCGAGCTTCAGGAAGTCCTCGTTGCTGAGATTACTCTTGCCATCGCCTCGGAGGATCATGTTTGCTGCGGCGATGGTGAACATGTAGCTCTGTGACTCGATGCCGTGCAGGCGGCTCTGCCGGATGTCCATCTTCTCACGCTCCGTTTGCGCCTGCGAGAGCATGTGGTGCATGGCTGCGATGAGGAAGCCCGCCGTGCCGCAGCAAGGATCCAGCACACTGTCCGTCGGCTTTACGTCAGCCAGTAGGCAGAACAATTCAGTGATGTGTCGTGGCGTGAGCACGATACCCAATGACTGCCCATCACCACCTGAATACGACATGAACTCGCCATAGAAACGTCCCAAATAATCCTCCGCCGATCGAACGTATTTGATGCCCCGATAAAGTTTGTCGTAAAGGAACTCCGTGTAATATCTGAGCGGCGTTTTGCCCAGTGCCGGATGGATCTCGTTGATCACCTTCGTGTCGCGGATGACGGCGAATTGGTTCAGCACAAGATCCATCTTCGTTTGCGGCGACACCCGAGCCCGCTTGAGGCTGGTCTCTATCGCATCGTAGAGCTTCTGTCCGTCCGTTTTCCCCTCCCGATCGCCGATAAGCATATCGACAGCGAACGTCCGGTGCTCGATCTCTTGCAATGCCAGCAGGATGCCGGCCACGATGAGCGGTTTGTCCTTATCCTGGATGCTTCCGTAGTTGCGCAAATCCTCGTGCAACGCCTGCGCCTCACGCAATATCTCGGCCGTCTCCTTCTCCCGCTCCGTCGACTCCCCGAGTACCTCGCGTCGGTAATACTCCTCTATGTTTGAAGGGGCAAACGAGATCAACGTATTCAAATCCGGAAGTACCGTGCACGTCCCGTTGCCGTCCACAAAAAGTGGTGTGATGCGATGCCGACGCTCGTCGCCCGAAATGCCCAAGGCAAAGACCTTTTTATAATGTGTATGCCGAGCCAAGTGTATGCCATAAAACAGTGCCCCATTGACGGCATACTCCATCACCGCGCGCGTAGACCGGTCGATGCGCCCCGCGTCGTCAAAGGTCGCATGCCTGTCCGCGTCAGCCTTGTCCTCAATCACGATCAGGAACTCCCCATTCACCACGCCACAAAACTCCGGGCGCCCCACATTGCCTGTCCCCGCCTTCGAGGCTGTTTTGAGTGCCTCGTCGATCTCCCGGATGTCGCTCCCCTGTGCTGACAGCCGAATCTCGGCCTCGTCGAGCATGGATTTTACCCAAAAATCAGTCTGGACTTCTTTCTTTCCCATAATTCAAAACTCCTTCTTCTTGATCGCTATGAGGAATATCATCGATAGCCCGCGGTTAGTTCAGCACCTCAGGGCCGATTGCATCTGCACCGGTCTCTTCGCGCCCGCGCTTCACGTCGCCGTTGCGAGCCACGAGGTAGAAGCCTTTGTTAGGTGTCCACTCGAGGCAAAAGAGCTCCGACGGCTTCTCATAACCGTATGCCTGGATGATGCGCATCACCCATTCACGCGTCTGGTTGCAATGCGCCAATGAGCTGTCTAAGATGGCTCCATTGTTGACCAATAAATAAGACTCAGCCGCCCCAGCCTCAGAGACGGTCACCGCGCCGTTGGTCTCGAAGCGTACATCATCCACATCAAACATCGAAAAGACCCCCTTCTGCCGCAGCATCAGCCGAAACTGCTCCATTTCCAAACTGTTTCGCTTGAAGACGCGGAAATTCAGCACGCCGTCTTTCACCAAGTAGACGCTGTCGCCCTTGATGATGCGCCGCAGCATGGCCGAGCGCATGCAGAAACGGATGAAGAGGTTGAAGGCCGTCCACACAGCCAGGGCGAAGAGGATGTGCCACACGCTCATGTCCGGATTGTAGAGCACACCGCCCACCAAGGCGCCGATCACGAAAGCGCTGACCGTGTCGAGCGGGGTCAGTTGGGCCATCTGCGCCTTGCCAGCGACGCGCAGGAAAACGAGGATGCCAATCATGCCGACGATCAGCTTGACGGCAATTGCAAAATAGACCATTAGATATAGGTGTTGAATGGTTATAAAATCGCCGCAAAGATAGGAGGGCGTGTAACGATGCTCTGCGCGTCTTCATCGGCGCTGTTTTGGGGGGCTGAAAAGCATTGCATTTTGGCTCAAAATGATTTTTGACGACCGAAAAGCATTGCATTTCGCCCCAAAATGAATTTTGACGACCGAAAAGCATTGCATTTTGGCTCAAAATGATTTTTGACGACCGAAATGACCCTCGTTTTGCTCCAAAATGATTTTTGACGACCGAAACGCAGCGCCTCGTCCGGCCGCACCGGGGTTTCCTGGCTGGGTTTATTGACATACATGCCTTTTCTTTGCCCGCCAAAGCACATATAACGTATAAATAAGAAACAGAACCATGTCACTGAAATTCATCACGGCGGAAGAAGCCGCCACTTACGTGAAACACGACGACAACGTCGGATTTAGCGGATTTACGCCTGCGGGCTGTCCGAAAGTCATCCCCGAAGCCATCGCGCGACGGGCGGAACAAGAACACAAGGAGGGCAGACCCTTCAAAATCGGGATGTTCACCGGCGCCTCCACCGGCGACCACTTAGACGGGGCGCTGGCCCGCGCCGAGGCGGTGAAATTCCGCACCCCCTACCAGTCGAACAAGGACATGCGCGCGCTGCTCAATGCCCACGGCGCGGAGTATTTCGACATGCACCTCTCGGAGTTGGCGCAGTCGCTGCGTTACGGCTTCCTCGGCCGCGTAGACGTGGCTATCGTTGAGGCCGTCGACGTGACGGAAGACGGCGAGATCGTTCCCGCCGAGGGCGTGGGCATCCTGCCGACCATCTGCCGCATGGCGGACAAGATCCTCATCGAGCTGAACCGCTTCCACCCCAAGGAGCTGCGCGGCATCCACGACATCTACGAGCCCGCGGATCCGCCCATGCGCCGCGAGATCCCCGTCTACAAGCCATCCGATCGCATCGGCCAACCCTTCGTCAAGGTCGACCCGAAGAAGATCGTCGGCGTAGTGGAGACGAACCGCGAGCCGGACGGCAGCAAGTTCGCCCCGTTGGACGACGTCACACTGGCCATCGGCCGCAACGTGTCAGACTTCCTCGTGGGCGAAATGAAGGCCGGACGCCTGCCGAAGTCCTTCCTGCCGCTGCAAAGTGGCGTGGGCAACGTGGCCAACGCCGTTTTAGGCTGCATGGGTGAGAACGAGGCCATCCCGCCCTTCACGGTCTACACGGAGGTGATCCAAGACGCCGTCATCAAGCTCATGAAGCAGGGCCGCGTGACGTTCGCCAGCGGCTGCTCACTCAGCGTGAGCCACGAGGCGCTCCGCGAGATCTACTCCCGTCTGGACTTCTACAAAGACAAGCTGCTGCTGCGTCCGCAGGAGATCTCGAACAACCCCGAGGTGGTGCGCCGACTCGGTGTCATCACGATCAACACAGCGCTTGAGGCCGACATCTTCGGTAACGTCAACTCGACGCACGTGCTTGGCACGAAGATGATGAACGGCATCGGCGGATCGGGCGACTTCACGCGCTCGGGCTACGTCTCGATCTTCACCACGCCCTCCACGGCGAAGGGTGGCAAGATCAGCTCGTTCGTACCGATGGTGTCGCACTTGGATCACAGCGAGCACTCGGTGAAGGTGATCATCTCGGAGTACGGCGTGGCCGACCTGCGCGGCAAGTCGCCCGTGCAGCGTGCCCGCGAGATCATCGAGCGTTGCGCGCACCCCGACTACCGTCCGCTGCTGCACGCCTACCTCGATCGCGGCGTCAAGGGCCACACACCGCAGAGCCTCGACGCGTGCTTCGCCTTCCATCGGGCGTTCATCGAAACGGGCGACATGCACAATGTGAAGTTCTAAAGGTTACAAGTGACGCGTTACGGGTTACAAGTAACTGAGGGAATAAGGAGAGGGAGCCGCTCAAGATCGGGGCGGTTCCCCCTCTTTTTTCTGTTTATTGAATGGGGAAAACGAGTGCACACACAGGTTAGCCTCTGCTCGTAACTTGTAACTCATCACCCGTAACTATACACACCTATGGCTGAATTCGACATACGCAAGGCTGCCGGCACAACGCCGGAGACGGAGCGCGACTATGAGAACGCCCTGCGCCCCCTCTCGTTCGACAGCTTCAGCGGCCAACGCGAGGTGGTGGAGAACCTGAAGGTGTTCGTCATGGCCGCCCGCATGCGTCAGGAAGCGCTCGACCACGTGCTGCTGCACGGCCCACCGGGCTTGGGCAAGACGACGCTCTCGAACATCATTGCCAACGAGCTTGGCGTGGGCTTCAAGGTGACGTCTGGGCCGGTGTTAGACAAGCCGGGCGACTTGGCCGGACTGCTGACCTCACTGGAGAAAAACGACGTGCTCTTCATCGACGAGATCCACCGCCTCAGCCCCATCGTGGAGGAGTATCTCTACTCGGCGATGGAGGATTACCGCATCGACATCTTAATAGATAAAGGGCCCAGCGCGCGCTCGATACAGATCGACCTCGCGCCCTTCACGCTCGTCGGCGCCACGACACGAAGCGGATTGCTGACGGGACCGCTCCGGGCACGCTTCGGCATCAACATGCACTTGGAGTATTACGACGTGGAGACACTCACACGGATCATCCTGCGCAGTGCGGACATCCTCGGCGTGGGCTGCGACACGGATGCGGCGAAGGAGATAGCCGGACGCAGTCGGGGTACACCTCGCATCGCCAACGCGCTGCTGCGTCGGGTGCGCGACTTTGCGCAGGTGAAAGGTTCGGGTCGCGTAGATCGCGCCATCGCCTGTTATGCACTCGAGGCGCTCCACATCGACCGCTACGGCCTCGACTTAATCGATAACAAGATCCTGAATCTGCTCATCGATAAGTTTCACGGCGGACCGGTGGGGCTGACGACGATCGCCACGGCGCTCAGCGAAGATCCGGGCACGTTGGAGGAGGTCTATGAGCCATTTCTGATTCAAGAGGGCTTCCTGAAGCGCACGCCGCGCGGAAGGGAGGTGACGCAACTGGCGTATGAGCATCTCGGCAAGCTGCCGACGCCGTCGCAAGGCACGCTGTTTTGATCAGGGGCGTTGCCCCTGAACCCCTATCTCCTTTTCTTGTCTTGACACAAGAAAAGGAGCAAAAGAAAGTCAAGGCGTCAGGGACGCCGGCCAAACTGGCTCGGTACCCGCCCGCTTTTAGTTTTTCGCTTTTAGTTTTTAGTTGAATGAGATCATGGCCGGAGGAATGAAGCGGTTAGCGAAGGAGACGGCGATTTACGGGCTGAGTAGCATCGTGGGGCGTTTCCTGAATTGGATGTTGGTGCCGATGTATACGCGGGTGCTGGCGAACACGAATGAGTTTGGCGTGGTGACGAACCTTTACGGGTGGACGGCACTGCTGCTCGTCATCCTGACGTATGGCATGGAGACGGGCTTCTTCCGCTTCGTGAACAAACAGGAGGAGCGCGAACCGATGCGCGTCTATGCCACGGCGCTTTATAGCGTCGGCTTCACGTCGGCCCTCTTCATGGTCGCGGCGTGGCTGTTGCTCGGGCCGATCAGTGGCGTGTTGGGCTATGCTGCGCATCCGGAATACGTCGGCATGATGGCCGGCATTGTGGCCGTCGACGCCTTCTGTTGCCTGCCCTTCGCCTACCTCCGATACCGCAACAAAGCCGTGCGATTCGCCGCCATCAAGCTCTTCAACATCTTCCTCAACATTGCGCTGAACATCTTCTTCCTTGTCGTCTGTCCGCGGCTGAACGCCTCGCACCCCGAGTGGATCGCATGGTTCTATCGGCCCGGCTATGGCATCGGGTACATCTTCCTCGCAAACGTCTTCACCACCGCCACCACGCTGCTCATGCTGCTGCCCGACATGATGCCCGGCCTCCGCGCCCGACCCGACGCGGCGCGCCTCCGCCGCATGCTCGTCTACTCCTTCCCGATCCTGATCCTGAGCATCGCCGGCATCTTCAATCAGACGGCCGACAAAATCCTCTTCCCCTTCCTCTTCGCCGACAAGGCCGAGGCCGACGCGCAGCTTGGCATCTACGGCGCCTGCTTCAAGATCGCCGTGGTGATGGTCATGTTCATCCAAGCCTTTCGCTACGCCTACGAGCCCTTCATCTTCGCCAAGACCCGCGACGCCGACAACCGCCGCTCCTACGTTGAGGCCATGCGTTACTTCATCATCTTTTCGTGGCTGATCTTCCTCGGCGTCACCTTTTACTTAGACCTGCTCAAGCACTTCGTCGACGCCCGCTACTACGCCGGCCTCAGCGTCGTGCCCGTGGTCATGCTCGGGGAGCTGTTTTTCGGCATCTACTTCAACCTCTCGGTGTGGTACAAGCTGACCGACCGCACCCAGTGGGGCGCCTACTTCTCCACGGCCGGGTGCGTCATGACGGTGGCCGTCATCGTGCTCTTCGTACCCCGCTTCGGCTTCATGGCCTGCGCCTGGGCCTCGTTTGCCAGCAATCTGCTGATGATGGTGCTCTCTTACCTCATCGGGCGGCGCTATTACCCCGTGCCTTACGACCTCCGTTCGGCCGCCTTCTACACCCTGCTCGCCGCCGCCTTCTACGCCGCGGGCATGTGGCCTGAGATCGATAACACGCTCCTGCGAATGGCTTATCGCACCGCGCTTCTGCTTGTCTTTATGGCGATCATCGTCCGGCGCGACCTGCCGCTCTCCGAACTGCCGTTTATTCATGGAAGGAGGAAAGTGGCATGAAGCACCATCACCGCCATCCTCAAACAGAGGTCTGTTTGGCTCAGCCGATGTGCGCGAACCCAAACAGAGGTCTGTTTGGCTCAGCCGATGTGCGCGGACTCAAACAGAGGTCTGTTTGGCATTACAAAAATTCATTTCACCACCCCCGCCGGTATCTTCGCCTCGGCGAGAATCCCCTCTCCCACCGCCCCCTTGCGGGCGCCCCTGCATAGATGAATCCGAACAATACGGGCGTATGCGCCCCCTACCTGTAATTATATAGCACAATGGACAATTCCCTACTTCGACAAATCAAGATCTTCCTGACCCGCCACTTCGACCTCAGGCAGGAGAAAGAAGACGAACAAGAAACGATCGAATCGCTGAAGAAAGGCGTCGAGTTTCGCGGCACCAACCTCTGGGTACTCATCTTCGCCATCTTCCTTGCCTCGCTCGGGCTGAACACCAACTCCACGGCCGTCATCATCGGCGCCATGCTCATCTCCCCGCTCATGGGCCCCATCATGGGCTTCGGGTTAGGCCTCGGCATCACCGACTTCGAGTTGGTCAAGCGCTCCCTGCGCAACTACCTTACGGCGACGGTCTTCAGCGTCGTCACCGCCACCATTTACTTCCTCATCTCGCCCATCAGCGAGGCGCAGAGCGAGCTGCTGGCGCGCACCTCACCCACCATCTACGACGTGCTCATCGCCTTCTTCGGCGGCTTGGCCGGCATCGTGGCCGGCTCCACCAAGTCGAAGGGCAACGTCATCCCCGGCGTAGCCATCGCCACCGCCCTCATGCCGCCCCTCTGCACCGCCGGCTTCGGCTTGGCCACGGGCAATCTGAGCTACTTCTTCGGCGCCTTCTATCTCTACTTTATTAACACCGTCTTCATCAGCCTCTCCACCTACATCGTGGTGCGGGTGCTGAAGTATCCGCATAAGGAGTTCCTCGACAAGAAGCGAGAGCAGACCGTCCGCCGCTACATGATGATCATCGTCACCTGCACCATCATCCCCAGCCTTTACCTCACCTATCGCGTCCTCCGCACGACCGTCTTCGAGGAGCAGGTGAAGTCGTTCGTTAACAAAGAGCTGGACTTCCCCAACACGCAAGTCCTCAGCCAAACCGTCGCCGTCGACACCACCGGCCACAAAGCGATCAGCGTCGTACTGCTCGGCGACGAAGTGCCCGACGTGATGATCGAAGCCGCCCGCGCCCGCATGACGGACTATGGCCTCGGCGGCATCGGCCTGAACGTACAGCAAGGCTTTGGCACCGACGTAGACATCAACGAGCTCAAGAGCGTACTGATGAAAGATCTCTACAAGAACAACGAGGAGCTCGTCCGCGCACAAGCCGCGCAGATCGATTCGCTCAAGCACACCGTGGATCGCTATCGCCGAGCCTCCCATCTGGCCCTCTCGCTGACGCCCGAGCTGCGTGTGCTCTACCCGCAAGTGGAGCGCTTAGCCTGCACACCGACCATCATCGCCAACACCGTGGAAAACAAGCCGGACACCGTGCTTTTAGTTTACGTCAAAGCGAAAAAGGCACTCACCCCCGACGAACAACGCAAGCTCTCGCAGTGGATGGCCGCACGCACCGAAGAGAAGAACATCAAACTGATCATTGACCGGTAGGGGCACATTGTCTCGTCGTGGAGGGATTGTAGGGGCGAATAATCATTCGCCCCTACGAAGACCGGCCGAAGGCCGTAACTATTTTCTTACAACCGCGTCGAAGCCGCATAACTACCTGGCCGAAGGCCGATAACTACTTAATTAACTACTTATATAGACATGACACGAACAAACAAGATCACCGCCGTAGCGGCAGCCCTACTGCTGCTCGCCACGGGCGCCCGCGCCGACGAAGGCATGTGGGTGCTGAAAGAATTGAACAAACAAAACATCGCTCGCATGCAGGAGCTGGGCCTCAATGTGCCCATCGAAACCATCTACAGCGAGACGAACCCCTGCGTAGCCAACGCCGTCGTCATCTTCGGCGGCGGATGCTCCGGCATCACCGTATCTAACGAGGGGCTCATCTTCACCAACCACCATTGCGGCTACGGCTCCATCCAGAAGCTCAGCAGCGTGGAGCACGACTATCTGAAGAACGGCTTCATTTCCCAGAGCTTCAAGGACGAGCTGCCCGTCGAAGGACTCAAAGTGCAATACCTCCGCGAGACAGTCGACCTCACCGACCGCATCGTGCCCCAGCTCGAGGGCATCACCGACGAGTTCCAGCGCCTCTCCAAAGCCGACTCCATCGGCCAAGCCATCGCCGACTCCGTTTCCAAAGGCGACAAGTTCACCAACGCCGAGGTGCTGCCCTTCTATAGCCACAACAAGTACTTCCTCGTCGTCTACGACGTCTTCCGCGACGTCCGCCTCGTCTTCGCCCCGCCCACGTCGCTCGGCAAGTTCGGCGGCGATACAGACAACTGGATGTGGACACGCCACACGTGCGACTTCTCCGTCTTCCGCGTCTACGCCGGTGCCGACAACCGTCCCGCCGACTACAACGCCAACAACAAGCCCTACCACCCGCGCTACGTGGCCGAAGTCTCCCTACAGGGGTATGGCGAAAAGGATTACGCGATGACCATCGGCTTCCCCGGTCGCACCAACCGCTACCTCTCCTCGTGGGGCGTCAACCAACGCATTGAGGACTCGAACAAGCCGCGCATCGAGGTGCGGGGCCTCAAGCAAGACATCTGGCGTAAGGCCATGCAAGCCAGCGACGCCGTACGCATCAAGTATGCCTCGAAGTATGCCGGCAGCTCCAATTACTGGAAGAACTCCATCGGCATGAACCGCGGCTTGGCCAACCTTGACGTCATCGCCCGAAAGAAGGCCGAGGAGGCTGCCTTCGCCGCATGGGTGACTCAGTCGCCCGAACGCCAGGCACGCTACGGCGACGTGCTGAAGCTCCTCGAGAAGGGCTACACCTCCTCCGACGAATACGCACGCATCGCAACCTACCTCAGCGAAGCCTTCATCGGCGGCACGGAGATTGTCCGCTTGGCACGCATGATCAACAGCATCGACGTGGAGAAGAGTACGCCCAAGGAGATCGACGAATGGATCAACGGGAGCCTGCGCGACTTCTACAAAGACTACGAACCCGACCTCGACCGCCAGGTGTTGCCCGTCATGCTGCGCGTAGTCAAGGAGCGCGTGCCCGCCGAATACCTGCCGGACATCTACAAGACGATCGACAAGAAATACAAGGGCGACTACACGCGCTACGCCGACGACCTCTTCAAACGCACCGTCCTCACCTCGCCCGACAAGGTGGCCGCGCTGCTGAAGGATAAGAAACGCTACAAGGAGGTGATGGAGAAGGATCCCGCCGCCGAACTCTCGCAGTCCGCCATCCTATCGCTGATGGCCATGCGCCAATTCCTCGCTGCCTCCGACAACGACATCGACCGCGGCGAACGCCTCTACTTCGAGGGCCTACAGAAGATGCACCCGGACCGCACCTTCTACTCCGACGCCAACTTCACCATGCGCGCCAGCTACGGCTCCATCGGTGGCTACCAGCCGCGCGACGCCGTGTGGTACAACTACTTCACCACCCACCGAGGCATCCTTGAGAAGCAAGACCCGACGAGCACGGAGTTCTACGTGCAGCCGGAGATCCTCACCCTCGTCCGCAACCGCGACTTCGGATCATACGCTAACCCGCAGGGCGATCTGCAACTCTGCTTCCTCTCCAACAACGACATCACGGGCGGCAACTCCGGCAGCCCCGTCTTCGACCGCAACGCGCGTGTCATCGGGCTTGCCTTCGACGGCAACTGGGAGGCTATGAGCGGCGACATCGCCTTCGAACCCGACCTGCAACGCACCATCAGCGTCGACATCCGCTACGTCCTTTGGATGATCGACCGCTGGGGCAAGTGCCCGCGCCTGATCCAAGAACTCAAGCTGGTGAAATGAGCCCGACGCCCTTCTTCTCCATCATCGTCCCCATCTACAACCGCCCCGACGAGGCCCGAGAATTGCTCGAAAGCCTCGCCGCGCAGACGGATGGGGACTTTGAACTGGTGCTCGTCGAGGATGGCTCCACCCGGCCCTGCGCGGCTGAGGTGGAGGCCTTCCGCGACCGCCTCACGATCCACTACATCGTCAAGCCCAACTCCGGCCGCAGCGACTCGCGCAACGTCGGCATGCGCGCCGCATGTGGCCGCTACTTCATCTTCTTCGACTCCGACTGCATCATCCCGCCCGACTACTTCCAGACCGTCCGCCGCTACCTCGCCACCGAGCCCGCCGACTGCTTCGGTGGCCCCGACCGCGAGCACCCCAGCTTCACCCCCACGCAGAAGGCCATCAGCTACGCCATGACCTCCTTCTGGACCACGGGCGGCATACGCGGCGGCCGCACCAACCTGGAGAAGTTCAAGCCCCGCACCTTCAACATGGGCTTTTCGCGCGAGGTCTACGAGCGCGTCGGCGGCTTCAAAGACATGTACGGCGAAGACATCGACCTCAGCATCCGCATCCACCAAGCCGGCTTCACCACCCGCCTCTACCGCGACGCCTACGTCTACCACAAGCGCCGCGGCAACCTCCGCAAGTTCTACCGCCAGGTGCACATCTTCGGCCAAGCCCGCATCAACCTCTTTAAGCTCTACCCCGACTCGCTGAAGGCCGTCCACACCCTCCCCGCCGTGTTCGTCCTCGGCAGCGTCGGCGTCCTCGTGTGCGCCGTCGTGCTGTCGCCGTGGTGGCTGCTCCTGCCCGCGTTTTACTTAGTGCTGCTCCTCGTCGACGCCCTCGTCAAGACCCGCAGCCTCGGCATCGCCCTGCGCGCCGTCGTCGCCTCGCTGATCCAGATCTACGGCTACGGCCTCGGCTTCCTCCGCGCCTTTGTCGACAAGATCATCCTCCGCCACGGCCTCGAAGACCTCGAGACGCTCAAGCGGGTCTATAAATAAAGAAGGGCGCCGCCACACCGGGGGCCGCGCGTTTGAATCTCTAATGAGGCGTATCCACACCGGGTACGTCTCATTTTAGTTTCCAATAAGGGTTACCCACGCTGGGGACGCCTCATTTCCTTATGCAACAAGGCGTACCCGCACAGGGGACGCCTCATTTCCTTACGCAATGGGGTGTACCCGCACAGGGGACACCCTATTTCCTCACGCAATAATAACCAGCAAGCGAAGCGACTTATTATTTCCTTACGCAATAATAACCAGCGAGTGGAGAGATTTATTATTTCCTTACGCAATAATAACCAGCGAGCGAAGCGATTTATTATTATGGATTACAATATTAACCAGCGAGTGAAGCGATTTATTATTGGAGACTAAAATGAGGCGTACCCGCACCGGGCGCGCCCCGTTTGAGTCTCCAATAAGGCGTACCCACACCGGGCGCGCCCCGTTTGAGTCTCCAATAAGGCGTACCCACACCGGGCGCACCCCGTTTGAGTCTCCAATAAGGCATACCCACACCGGGGGCACCTTATTTTATGGCCCAACGGAAACGGACGGCAGACCATGCCCCCCTGACACGGATCGCGCAGGGTTTTCATTTGCCACCGCTCCTTCTATTTTTGCCCGTAACCAATACCATTAATTATATGAACAACAAACACGTATGTACCATGCTTTGCGCGGCCCTGCTGGCGGCTGCGCACGGAAAGGCCGATGAGGCGCGCCTCTTGCGCTTCCCGGCCACAAACGGCAACGAGATCGTCTTCTCCTACGCCGGCGATTTATACAAAGTGCCCGCTACAGGCGGCGAGGCCCGACGCCTGACGGCACACCCGGGCTATGAAATGTTCCCCCGCTACTCGCCCGACGGCCGCACGATCGCCTTCACCGGCCAGTACGACGGCAACACGGAGGTCTACACCATCCCCGCCGACGGCGGCGAACCGGTGCGCCTGACCTACACCTCGACCAACGCCCGCGACAACCTCGGCGACCGCATGGGGCCGAACAACATCGTCATGGCCTGGACCACAGACGGCGCCCGCATCGTCTACCGTAACCGCATCAGCGACAGCTTCAGCGGCCGACTCTTCACCGTCAGCCGCGACGGCGGACTCTCCGAGCCGATCCCCCTGCCCGAAGGCGGCTTTTGCAGCTATGCACCCGACGGCCGGCGCCTGGCTTACAATCGCGTCATGCGCGAGTTCCGCACCTGGAAGTACTACAAAGGCGGCATGGCAGACGACGTCTGGATCTACGATCCGGACAAGAAAACCGTGGAGAATGTGACCCACAACGACGCCCAGGACATCTTCCCCATGTGGGTGGGCGACGAAATCTACTTCCTCTCCGACCGCGACCGCACGATGAACATCTTCGTTTACGACACCCGCACGAAGGAGACGAAGAAGGTGACCGACTTCAAGGACTACGACGTCAAGTTCCCCTCCACCAACGGCCGGCTGATCGTCTTCGAGAACGGCGGCTACATCTACCGCCTCGACCCAGCCACGAAGCACGCCGAGAAGGTGCACATCACACTTACGTCAGACAACGTCTACGCCCGCAGCGCCATCAAAGACGGCGGCAACTACCTGCGCAGCGCCAGCCTCTCGCCCGACGGCAAACGACTCGCGGTCACCGCCCGCGGCGAAGTCTTCAACCTGCCCGTGGAGAAGGGCGTCACAAAGAACATCACCCGCTCGCCCGGCGCACACGACCGCAGCGGCGCCTGGTCGCCCGATGGCAAACACATCGCCTACATCTCCGACGCCACGGGCGAGACAGAGCTATGGATGCAGCCCGCCGACGGCGGCGACCCAGTGCAGCTGACGAAGAATAACGACACCTACATCCGAGACTTCTCCTGGAGCCCAGACAGTCGCTGGATCGTCTACACCGACCGCAAGAACCGCATCCGCCTCCTTGACGTAGCCACCAAGGCCGTCACCGAAGTGATGCAAGACCCGCGCAAGGAGCCCTTCGACGTCTCCTTCTCGCCCGACAGCCGCTGGCTCGCCTACACCCGCATGGCCGATAACCGATACGACATCGTCTACGTCTATCGCATCGCCGACAAGCAGGAGTACGCCGTCACCGATCGCTGGTACGACTCCGGCGACCCCGTCTTCAGCACCGACGGCCGCTACCTCATCTTCAGCTCCACACGCGACTTCAACCCCATCTACGGCTCCAAGGAGTGGAACCACGTCTACGGCTACACCAATGGCGTCTACCTCGCACTGCTGTCGAAAGACACGCCCTCGCCCTTCCTCCAAAAAGATGACGGCGCAAAGGCCGACCGCAAGGTGGAGGTCAAAGTCGAAGAGGGCGGCAAGAAGAAAAACACCTCCGCGGAGAAGAAACCCGAAAGCGTCACCGTCAAGGTGGACGGCGACGGCCTGACGCGCCGCATCGTCAAGCTGCCACTCACCACCGATGGCCATTACACCAACTTCTACTCCGACGGCAAGAGGGTCTACTACGCCCGCAAAGGCAACACGTACGTCTTCGACCTCGATAAGCAGAAGGAGGAAACCGTAGCCGAAGGCGCCCAGATGTGGGTGGAGCCAGGCGGAAAGAAGGCCGGCTTCTTCAAGGGCCATCGGGTCTACGTCATGGACATCCCCACGGGCAAGGCCGATCTGAAAGACGCCGTCAACCTGTCCGACATGAAGATCACAACGGACTATCCGAAGGAATGGGCGCAGATCTTCGACGAATCGTGGCGCGCCTTCCGCGACGGCTTCTACCTCGAGAACATGCACGGCGTGGACTGGAAGGCGATCAAGGCCAAGTATGCCGCCCTGCTGCCTTACGTGAAGAACCGCCAAGACCTGACCTACATCATCGGTGAGATGATCGGCGAGCTGGGCTGCGGCCATGCCTACGTGACAACGGGCGAGATCGACGCCCCGAAGCGCATCAAGATGGGGCTGCTCGGCGCCAGAGTGTCGCGCGACAAGAGTGGCTTCTTCCGCATCGAGGAGATCCTACCGGGCGAGACGTGGGAGCCGACGCTCCGCTCGCCGCTCGCTGATCCGGGCATCAACGCCAAGGTGGGCCAGTACATCGTAGCCGTCGACGGTGTCGCGGCTAACACCGTCGGCGACCTCTACGCCTTGCTCACGGGCAAAGCCAATGTCCCCACCGAGCTTTCGCTCAACGATCGCCCGCAGCTGGCCGGTGCACGCCGCGTCGCGATCCGCCCGTTGGAAGACGAGTATCCGCTCTATCATTACCAATGGGTGCAGCGCAACATCGCCAAGGTGGACAAGGCCTCAGGCGGTAAGATCGGCTACATCTACATCCCCGACATGGGTCCGGAGGGCCTGAACGAGTTCACGCGTTACTTCTACCCGCAGCTCGACAAGGAGGGCCTCATCATCGACGACCGCGCCAACGGTGGCGGCAACGTCTCCCCGATGATCCTCGAGCGCCTCTCTCGCGAGCCCTACCGCATGACGATGCGCCGCGGCTCAATCCTCAACGGCACCGTCCCCGACGCCGTGCAGGTGGGCCCCAAGGTGTGCCTCATCAACAAGTATTCCGCTTCCGACGGCGACCTCTTCCCGTGGGGCTTCCGCGCCCTGAAGCTGGGCAAGCTGATCGGCACACGCACATGGGGCGGAATCATCGGCATCAGCAGCTCGCTCCCCTTCATGGACGGACAAGACTTGCGCGTGCCCTTCTTCACGAGCTACGACATGCAGGGCAACTGGATCATCGAGAATCACGGCATAGATCCGGACATCCGCGTGGATAACGACCCGATCAAGGAGTGGAACGGCGAAGACGAACAGCTGAACCGTGCCATCGAGGAGGTGATGAACCAACTCAAAGACCGCAAGCCGCTCCCCAAGACGCCTGCGCCGCGGGTATGGAACAAGTGAACACTTCGACGGGCTGTCGCAAGTTTGTTTCGCCCCATCGAACACTTCGACGGGCTGTCGCAAGTTTGTTTCGCCCCACCGAACACTTCGACGGGCTGTCGCAGCCGTGTTTCGCCCCATCGAACACTTCGACGGGCTGTCGCAGGCTTACGTCGCCTGAACTATAGAAGCGAATAATCATTCGCCCCTATAAACGAATCATGCCGGGCACATGAAGGATCAACCCTTCGTGTACCCGGCATTTTTCTCTTTTCGCCATCCCACTTTCCCGTTCATTCCAATCGCTTACGCAGCCGAGCGAGATACGCGTGCATAGCCTCCGTATCGTGTCGAGCGATGATGCGTTGCAGCTCGGCCAGCTCCTCACGGATGCGCTCAATCTGCCCCGGCGTGCGGGGATTGAAGAGGATCTCAGTCAGCAAATAATCGTCTTCGGAGAGTACCCCACGGGCGATCTTCATATGGCGGCGGAAGGTGGTGCCGGGCGCGTCCTGATGCTCCATCGTAGCCACGAAGACGAAGGTCGAGGCGAAGGGGATGCCGAGCGTCTGGGCCACGACGCGGTCGTGCTCGTCGAAGGTGTACTCGAAGATGTTCAGCTTCAGCCGGCCGTAGAGGTCTTTGAAGAAGACGCGCCCCAGGTGATCGCCCTCGGAGATGATGATGGCGTTCTCGTTCATCAGGTTGCCGAGGTTGGCGAAGGTGGGGCCGAACATGGGGTGGGTGGAGACGTAGGGGAAGCCGCAGCGGGCGTAGTATTCGGCCAATCCGGTCTTGACCGAAGCGATGTCCGAGATGATGCAATACGGTTTCAGGTGCGGCAGCACGGTGTCGAAGGCCTCGAGGGTGCGGCTGAGCGTGACGCAGTTGATGACTAACTCCGGAGCAAACGCGTCGATCTCGTCGGGCGTGGTGAGGCGGAGGGCGTTGTAGATGAAACGCATGCGGCGCGGATCGGATTCGAGGACGGCCACCTCGTGATCGAAGCTGAGCAGGTCGGTGAAGAACGACCCCATCCGACCCGCACCTAAGATGAGGATCTTCATGACTGGGCCGCGCTTTCGTCTTGATTCATAATGATCATCTGCTGGCGGACGGACTCCTCATGGATGTTCTTGAGGATGGCCTGCACGAAGTCTGGGTTCAGGTCCATCGCGGCGCCAGCCTTGGCGCGGTTCTCGAGTATCTCGCCGTAACGGGGCGACTGGAGGATGGGCATGTTGTGCTCCTTCTTGTATACGCCGATCTCGCGCGAGATGCGCATGCGCTTGGCCAGAAGCTCGAGCAGCTGCTCGTCCACACCGTCGATCTGTCGGCGCAGGGCGGTGAGGTTCTCCGTCGTCTGCGTCGCATCGCGGATGACGAGCAGGCTGAGCACATAGTCGAGCACATCGGGCGTGATCTGCTGTGCGGCATCGCTCCAGGCGTCGTCGGGTGAGCAATGCGACTCGATGATGAGGCCGTCTAAGTTCAGATCCATCGCCTGCTGGCTGAGCGAGGCGATCAGTTCGCGTTTGCCGCCGATGTGGCTCGGGTCGCAGATGATGGGCAGGTTGGGGATGCGGCGGCGCAGCTCGATGGGGATGTGCCAGAGGGGCATGTTGCGGTAGAGCTTCTTGTCGTACGAGCTGAAGCCGCGGTGGATCGCAGCGATGCGGCGTATGCCAGCGCCGTAGATGCGTTGGATGGCGCCGATCCAGAGCTCCAAGTCAGGATTGATGGGATTCTTGATCAGCACGGGGATGTCGACGCCCGAGAGGGCATCGGCCACGTCTTGCATGGCGAAGGGATTGACGGCCGTGCGGGCGCCGATCCACAACACATCGATGCCGGCCTTGAGCGCCTCAAAGACGTGGTCGCGCGTGGCCACTTCGGTGGCTACGTACATGCCCGTCTCCTCCTTCACGCGCTTGAGCCACTTCAGGCCCGGTGCGCCGACGCCCTCGAAGCCCCCCGGCCGTGTGCGCGGCTTCCAGATCCCCGCGCGAAAGATCTTCACCCCCACGGCGGCCAATGCGTTGGCGGTAGTCATCACTTGTTCCTCGGTCTCCGCGCTGCACGGACCGGCAATCACCAGCGGACGCTTCGTGTCTATCCCTGGTAATACGATGGATTTCAAATCCAGTTTCTCGATGTTCTTGCTCATTGTAGTATGTGTGTAGATGTATGATTCATTAGAAGGTCGGGCCATTCTTATCCTCTTTTCTTCCCTTGATGGAAGAAAAGAGGGCAAAAGAAGATCAAGGCCTCTGCCGAGGCCAGGGAAGTATGGCCGGGTACCCGTCTTTCATTTTTCGATTTTCGTTTTCACCCTTTCAAGTGCCTCCGTGAGCGCCTCCTCTGGGCTGCAGAGCGAGATGCGCACGTACTGATCGCCGGCAGATCCGAAGATGAAGCCGGGCGTGATGAAGACGTGGGCCTCTTGAAGCACGCGGTCGGCCAAGGCCTCTCCGCTCTTTGCTGATGCCGGCACCCGCCCCCAGAGGAACATGCCTACCTGCTGCCTGTCGTACTGGCAACCGAGCGCGTCCATGATGCGCTCCGCCAGGGCGCGCCTACGACGGTAGACGGCATTCATCCCCTCGTACCACTCGCGCGGCGCCTTGAGCGCTTCCACCACGGCCGACTGCATGGGGCGAAACTGCCCCGAGTCGACATTGCTCTTCACCCGCAGGATCCACGACACGAACTGTGCGTTCGAAGCCAGCATGGCCATGCGCCAACCCGGCATGTTGTGCGCCTTGCTCATCGAGTTGAGCTCGATGCATATGTCCTTGGCGCCGGGCACGGCGAGGATGCTGCGCGGGTGGTCGTTCAGGATGAAGCTGTACGGGTTGTCGTGACAGATGACGATGCTATGCCGGCGCCCGAAGTCGACCAAGCGCTCCAGCAGCTCGTCCGACGCGTCCGCGCCTGTCGGCATGTTCGGGTAATTGGCCCACATCAACTTGATCGGCGGGCACAAGGCCGCTTCACGTTCGGCCACAAGGCGCTCTAACGCCTCAAAGTCTGGCTGCCATCCGCGCGACTCCTCCAGCGTGTAGGGGATGAGCTCCGCACCCACGAGCCGGCTCACCGAGCTGTAGGTCGGGTATCCCGGATTGGGCACCAAGACGCCCTCGCGGGGGTTGAGGAAGGTCAGCGAGATGTGCAGGATGCCCTCCTTCGACCCGATGAGTGGCAGCACCTCGCGATCAGCATCGAGCGCGACGCCATACCATTGTTCGTACCACGCTGCGTAGCCCCGGCGCAGCTCGGGCATGCCCGTGTAGGGTTGATAGCCGTGCACGTCGGGGCGTGCTGCCTCGCGCTGCAAGGTCTTGATGGCCACCTCCGAGGGCGGCAGGTCGGGGCTGCCGATGCCGAGGCTGATCACGCGTTTGCCGGCGGCATTCATGGCCGCCACTTCCTTCAGTTTCTTGGAGAAGTAGTACTCCTGCACGGTGCCAACGCGGTAGGCCGGCCGTGCGCTAAATGCTTTGTTTCCCTTGTTCATATTCACCCAGTATTTTCAAGTCGTTAGTCAGCGGCATGATGGCCTCCAAGGCCTGCCGATAGCGCGTGTAGTCGTCGAAGGTGAGGTTGACGTAAAACATGTATTCCCACTCGCGCCCGATGATGGGCAGCGACTGGATTTTGGAGAGGTTCATGTCGTAAAACGAGAGGATGGTGAGCACCTTCGAGAGGCTCCCCGCGGTGTGGGGCAGGGCGAAGACGAGCGAGGCCATGTTGGGCCTCATCCCCTGCTGCATGCGTTCGGCCAGATCGGGCCGGGCGATGACGAGGAAGCGCGTGTAGTTGCGTTTGTTTGTTTCCACGCCCTCGGCCAGCACCTCTAAGCCGTACATCTCGGCTGCGCGCCGGGCACAGATCACGCCGTGGCCATGCATCTGCTCCTCGGCCACCCAGCGAGCGCTGCCGGCCGTGTCGTCGCACTCCACGAGCTTGGCGTTCGGCAGCGTGTCGAGGAAGTCGCGGCACTGCATCAGCGCGATGGGGTGCGAATTGACCTCCGTCACGTCTTCCGCGCGTGTGCCCGGCAGCGCCGCGAAGGAGTGCATGATGCGCAGTTTATACTCCCCCACGATGCGGCAATTGCCCTGGCGGATCAGCTCATGGTTTTGCAGCAGGCTGCCGGCTATGGTGTTTTCAATGGCCATCATGCCGACGGTGCCGGCGGCCACCTCGTCGATCACTTCGCGAAACGTGTCGCAGGCGACCAGCTCCACCGCTTCGCCTTCAAAATAGCGCTGCGCCGCCACGTCGTGATACGACCCCGCTATGCCCTGTATGGCTACTTTCTTCTTCATTCTTTCTATGCTTTCGGTTTATCCTTTTTCTCCGCGCAAAAGCAAAAAGTCCCACCATATACCATGGCAGGACTCTTGCTTCGTGTTGCATCCATTCTTCGTTTATGCCTTACGCACCGGATCCTGCCTTTACCTCGCGCTCGGGGTAAAAGAAAAAGTATCCGTATGCATAAAATCGATTCATCTTTTCATTCTTCAATTCGGGGGCAAAGATAGAGGCCGTTTCTTTCTATACAAGACTCTTTCTGCCTGCCCTCGGCGGCCGCTGCGGCGATGCGAAAATGGATGGCAAGCGAACGGCGCCGAATGTGCCCCAGTGCGGGAGCCTCGCGGGACAAAACGCGGCGCGTCTCCGTATGTCTACCTGCCGAGCCGGGCGATCCTTGCCTCGTAATCGGAGGCGATTCGTTCCGGGCCACCAAAAATCGGCTCAGATTGCAATCTCCTACTAAAAAATAAGGCTACTTGCATTGCAGGTAAGCCTCTCTCGGTATGAATCAAGACTACTTGCATTGCAGGTAAGGATCTCTCGGTATGAATCATGGCTACTTGCATTGCAGGTAAGGATCTCTCGATATGAATTAAGGCTACTTGCATTGCAAATAAGGATCTCTCGGTATGAATCAAGGCTACTTGCATTGCAGGTAAGGATCTCTCGGTATGAATTAAGGCTACCTGCATTGCAGGTAAGGATCTCTCGGTATGAATCATGGCTACTTGCATTGCAGGTAAGCCTCTCTCGGTATGAAATAAGTCTACCTGCATTGCAAGTAAGGCTCTCTCGGTATGAATTAAGGCTACCTGCAATGCAAGTAAGGCTCTCTCGGTATGAATTAAGACTACCTGCAATGCAGGTAGCCTTATTTTTTAGTAGGAGATTGCAATCCGCATCGATTTTTCGGCCTTACGGCACCCGCGGAATGGGAATTGGCCGACGACGGCACTCCGCACGCTCCGCATCAAGCCAAAAGCGCCGCAGACAGGGCAAACCACCCACCGCAGAAGGCCTTTTTAGGCGCCTTGCGCGAGGAGGAGGAGCAGGCGACTGTAAAGCGTCTTGAGGTAGCCGCTGCGGGGCGTGGCGGAGGTGTTGTGCCAGAGGAGGGTCAGGCTGCCGGCGGCGCGGCGCACCTCATCGGCCAGGGCGAGGGCGAGGCGGAGGGCGGCGGGCTCGTCAAGGTGCATATAGCGCGCGGCGGAGAGGGTGCACTCCATGAGGGTGAGCGGGTGCAGCGTGAGCGTGGGCGAGAGGCTGCGCGTGGCGGGATGGATGCAACGGACGGGGCGCGCGGTGCCGAGGCGGAAGCCGGCCTGATCGGCGTAACCCATGGTGTAATCGTCGGTGATGCCGGCCGCCTCGAGGGCAAGCATGTGCTCGGGCTCGCGGAGGGCGAGGAAGTGGTGGCGGCTGCGCGTGACGGACTGGCCGAGGACGGCCTCAAGGGCGGCCTTCTCCGCGGGGATGCGTTCGGGTTTGCGCCCAGCCTCGTGGCTGACATGCAGACCGATCTCGGCCTGGTGCGCATGGCATAAATCCAGGAGCCGCCGGAGGTCGCGGCTGTGGAGGTCGTAATGCGGACGATCCTCGGGATCATGTCCGCCGGCGCGGAAGAAGAGGATCGGCCGGCAGCGGTCGGCGCCGAAGATGGTGCGCATGCGGTCGTCTTGCTGGAGCATCCAGGGGAAGGTGTAGTAGGGATCGTCCTCGACCCGGCCGAAGTGGCCGCGGAAGGCGCCGACGAGGTTGCCGTGGAGCGTCTCGCGGGCGATGCTGCGCAGGGAGCGGCAGAAGAAAGGCTCGTCCACGTCGTGCGTCAGGTTGATCTCGGCAAACTGTTCGGGCGGCTCGGGGGCGCGGCATCCGGATTCGCGCAGCAGTCGGCGCAGCAGTCGGCCGTACTCATCCACGATGGGGCGGAGGAGGAAACCGGCGCGATGGGCTAACGACTCCCGCCCGGGGAAGCGGCCGTGGGCATCTCGGGCCTCCGGTCGCATCCATTCCTCGTAGCGGCTGAGCAAGAAGTAGGCACCGGCGATCAGGTCGGCGTGGAGGATCAGGGTGTGGCCGCGGCGCGTGATCTCGGGTTGGCCAAAGAGGATGGGCAGGCTGCCCTCGAGCATGGGGAGGGGCAGCGAGGGGAGGCTGCGGGGCGTGCCGTAGACATCGGCCCCGAAGAAGCCGGAGGGGAGGATGACGAGGCGGTAGGTGCTGAAGGTGCGTTCGTCGGCGGTGTAGCCCACCTGGCGGCAGGTCGCTTCGGGGACGCCCTCGCCAAGCAGGAAGCGGAGGAGGTAGGGGATCATGTAGAGGGGGGGAGTAACGAATCGTGTGGAGGCTTATACCCCATGTGTCTCACTTATCGTCATAGTGGCCATAAGCGCTGAGGACGAGAACGAGTATAACCTCTTCTTGTACCTCATAAATAAGCCGATGCTTCTTATTTATCCTACGAGACCATTGTCCCACTCTGTCCCTTTTTAAAGGTTCGGGATGACCCGTTCCTGTTGTCGGATGATCCACAAGTTCTTCAAGCAGGAGTGAAGCCTTTCTAAAGGCCTGCGGCTCGTTCTTTTTCAATCTCGACAAATCGTCTTCGGCTCTCTCTGATAATCGGAGTTTATACATCACAGACTATCCAAGTATTGATGGAGCTCCTCTTTGTTGCGGACTTCTACAAATCGACCCTCCTCGATGCCCTTCCGCGAGGCATCGATCTTATCGAAGAACTCTTCCTCGCTCATCAAACCCTCATCCTCTGTGCTCTCGAATTTGTAGAGAATGGTTTCAACGAGGTTGCTAAAGCTGCGATTACCGGCCTTGGCTTTAGCCTTCATCCTTTCCAACAAGGATTTATTGATCCGGATGGAGGTTCTCTCTTTTAATTCTGCTGTATTCATGACTGCATCGTTTTTATTCCATGTGTGTGTTGGGTAGAGGGTAGAGAATGACCGTACCCGGCTCTATCCTCTACCCTCTAAATAAACTTCATCCGCGCCCGATCCCACAGGCTCAGCTGCCCGCGACGGACGCAGAAGTAAGGCGTCTGCACGCCGCCAAACTCGCGGAAGAAGCGCTCCACGCCGCGCAGCATGGAGCCTTCCAGATCGAAGGTGTCGGTAAACTGAGCCGTGTGCCGGACAGCTTCCCAAAGGGTGAGCGCGTGGGCGCCCGACCGGCGCAAGGCGGGATTGCTCCCGCCGGCGATGTAGCTCGCGCCGCTCGATTGCCAGACGACGAAGGCGGCCGCATGGAGTCGGCCCTCAGCGTCGTAACCACCGAAGATCTCGCCTTGGCCACGGCTGCGCGACGCCTCAATGAGGCGACGGAGCGCGCGTGAATTTTGTTTGTTGGTGATGCCCTGCCGATCGAAAGTCTGTTGCTGCACGGCGAGGAAGGCGTCGGTGGAGACGCCAGTGCGAACCGTGATGCCATGCCGATCGCGCGCCTTCGTCAGGTTGCGGCGGATGTTCGGGCTCATCCGTTCCAGCAGCGTGGCGGTGTCGCGGATGGCGTGGAGGAGGTAGGTGTAGCGCGTGGTCTGCGTGTAGCCGGCCCAATAGAAGGGCAGCCAATCGGTGATGGCGTGATGGAAGTTTTGCAGGAAGAAGCGGCGACCCGCTAACTGCTCCACGAAGTGCGCCGCGAGCTCCTGCCGGTGGGCTAAGGCGGAGGCATACTTCGTGTCATCAGCCGAGGGGGCGAACCAAGGGCCCATCGTCTGCGTGTAGGAGGGCATGGTGACGATGCCGGCGAGGGGCGTATAGAGGGGCATGGCGGCGAGTGTGCGCCCGCGATCCTCGATGATCAGCGCGTCCCAACGGTCGGGGCCGCAGGTGGCGTCTAACCACCAGTCGTGGGAGAAGAGGGGGATGCCCTCCTCCGCACGGCAGAGTGCGCGGTATGTTTCTTTCTCGGATGATGCCACGACGTTGATGTACGCCCCTCCCCCGCTCTTTTCTGCCTCTTCGGCTACTTCATCTTCTCGAGGATCTTCGCCTCTAACTCGGCGGCGGCCTCGGGGTTCTCCTTGAAATACTGCTTGGCGGCCTCGCGTCCTTGGCCGAGGCGTGTCTCACCGTAGCTGAACCAGGAGCCGTTCTTGGAGATCAACCCCTGATCGATGCCGAGGTCGACGATCTCGCCGGTGTGCGAGATGCCTTCGCCGTAGATCATGTCGAACTCTGCCTTGCGGAAGGGGGGCGCCACTTTGTTCTTCACCACCTTGACACGCGTCAGGTTGCCGATGATGACATCGCCGTCCTTGATCGCTGTGCTGCGGCGGATGTCTAAGCGGACGGAGGCGTAGAACTTCAGGGCGTTGCCGCCGGTTGTCGTTTCGGGCGGGCCACTGCCATACGACGGTGAGCCGATCTTCTCGCGGAGCTGGTTGATGAAGACGCAGACGGAGCGTGTCTTGCTGATGGCGCCCGTCATCTTGCGCAGCGCCTGCGACATGAGTCGGGCTTGCAGCCCCATCTGGCTTTCGCCCATGTTGCCTTCCAACTCAGCCTTCGGGGTGAGCGCGGCCACGGAGTCTATCACGATGATGTCCACCGCGGCCGAGCGGATCAGTTGCTCAGCGATCTCGAGTGCCTGCTCGCCGTTGTCGGGCTGTGAGATGAGCAGGTGATCCGTGTCGACGCCTAACTTCTTGGCGTAGGTGCTGTCGAAGGCATGCTCGGCGTCGATGAAGGCGGCGATGCCTCCGCCCTTTTGTGCTTCGGCGATCATGTGGAGGGCGATGGTGGTTTTGCCAGACGATTCGGGCCCGTAGATCTCCACCACGCGCCCACGGGGTATGCCCCCGACACCGAGCGCGGCGTTCAGCCCTACGGAGCCGGTGGGGATCACCTCGATGTTCTCCTCTACCTGCCGGTCGCCCAGTGCCATGATGGAGCCTTTGCCGAAGTTCTTTTCGATCTTATCCATTGCGGCCTTCAGCGCCGACAGCTTGTCCGATCCAGAGGCGATGCCTACTTCTTTTTTCTCTTTTGCCATTTGTGTGCTCGTTATATATAATGAAGGGGTATTACTTGTCGGACGAGAGGATCTGGCGGGCGTGGTCTTTCGTATTCACGCGCTCGATGACGCGCTCCACCACGCCTTCACCGTCAATGAGGAAGGTTTGGCGGAGGGTGCCCATGTAGGTTCGTCCGTAGAGTTTCTTTTCTGCCCAGACGCCGAACTGTTGTTGCAGCGTGGTGTCCGTGTCGGCGATGAGCCGGAAGGGCAGGCTTTGCTTTTCGATGAATCCGCGGTGTGAGCGGGCGCTGTCACGGCTGACGCCGATCACCTCGTAGCCGGCCGCTTGCAGGTCAGCGTAGCCATCGCGCAAGCTACAGGCCTCGGCTGTGCATCCGCTGGTGTTGTCCTTGGGGTAGAAGTAAAGTGCGACGCACCGACCGCGATAGTCGCTCATGCGTACTTCCTTGTCGTCTTGATCCGTCCCGAGCAGGTCGGGCACACGATCGCCTACTTGTATAGCCATATGCGTAGCAGCGGGGGGTTACAGTTCCAGATCGCCTCCGAAGATCTCGTGCCACGGCAGGCCTTGCACGTTCAGCTCCTGCATGAAGGGGTCGGGGTCGAACTCCTCCACATTCCACACGCCCGGCCGGCGCCACTGCCCCTTGAGGAACATCTTGGCGCCGATCATGGCGGGCACACCCGTGGTGTAGCTCACGCCCTGCGCGCCGGTCTCCTCGTACGCCGCGCGGTGGCTACAGTTATTATATACGTAATACGTCTGCTCGCGGCCATCCTTCAGCCCGCGGATGCGGCAGCCGATCGACGTCTCGCCCGTGTAGTTCTCTCCCAGCTCGCCGGGGTCGGGCAGGACGGCCTTGAGGAACTGGATAGGTACGATCTCGACGCCCTTGTAGAGGATGGGCTTGATGCTCGTCATGCCGATGTTTTGCATCACGCGGAGGTGCGTCAAGTACTCCTGCCCAAAGGTCATCCAGAAGCGCGCGCGGCGCAGCGTGGGGTAATGCTTGACAAGGCTCTCGAGCTCTTCATGAAACATGAGGTACGACTCGCGCGGCCCGACGTTCGGGTAGTTCAGCGCGCGATGCACGGCGAGCGGCTCCGTCTCGTGCCACTGTCCGTCCTCGTAGTAGCGACCCTTCTGGGTGATCTCTCGGATGTTGATCTCGGGATTAAAGTTGGTGGCAAAGGCCTTGTGGTGATCGCCGGCGTTGCAGTCTACGATGTCGAGCGTGCGGAGCTCGTCGAAGTGATGCTTGGCGGCGTAGGCGGTGAAGACGCCCGTCACGCCGGGGTCGAAGCCACAGCCGAGGATGGCGGTCAGGCCGGCCTCGCGGAAGCGATCCTTGTAAGCCCACTGCCAGCTGTATTCGTATTTGGCTTCGTCGAGCGGCTCATAGTTGGCCGTGTCTAAGTAGCTCACGCCGTACCGGAGACAGGCGTTCATGATGTGGAGGTCCTGATAAGGCAGGGCGAGGTTGACGACCAACTCGGGCCGGAAGTCCTCAAAGAGGCGCACCAACTCGTCCTCCTTGTCCGCATCCACCTCGGCCGTGCGCACGCGTACGTTCTTAATGTCTGCCGCTATGCGATCGCATTTACTCTTCGTGCGGCTGGCCAGCATGATGTCCGTAAACACATCGGCGTTCATCGCCATTTTCTTCACGGCCACGGTGCTCACGCCACCGGCGCCGATGACTAATATCTTACCCATAAAATCTATAGTGATTTATTGTGTGTTATGTGTGCGGGCAAAAGTATGCCATTTGAGAAAAGGGGTTTGGCGGCACGCCCCCTCACGGATTGTAGGGGCGAAAAATCTTTCTCCCCTACAGAGCTATCGATGACACCTATCGGGGCGGGCGAGGTCATTTTCCCACCGGGAAAATGGATCCAACCCTTGGGCGAGGTCGTTTTCCCACCGAGAAAATGGATCCAACCCTCGGGAGAGGTCGTTTTCCCACCGGGGAAATGGATCCAACCCTTGGGAGAGGTCATTTTCCCACCGGGAAAATGGATCCAACCCTTGGGAGAGGTCGTTTTCCCACCGGGAAAATGGATCCAACCCTTGGGAGAGGGCGTTTTCCCACCGGGAAAATGGATCCAACCCTCGGGCAAGGTCGTTTTCCCACCGGGAAAATGGATCCGACCCTCGGGAGAGGGCGTTTTCCCACCGGGAAAATGGATCCAACCCCTGGGAGAGGTCGTTTTCCCACCGGGAAAATGGATCCGACCCTCGGGAGAGGTCGTTTTCCCACCGGGAAAATGGATCCGACCCTTGGGCGAAGTCATTTTCCCACCGGCGCCCACCTCCCCCCCTCAGGTTAAACCCCGAAGCCTCGCGCCGAAGGGGAAAAACGAGGCCTCGCATCACCCCAACTTTGCCCTTTTGAAGCCCTTTTTTGCCCCATCTGGCAATCCCCCGAAGTTTTCTTTTGTCGCATCCTTTTTGTCCTACATTTGCCCACGATTTTAACACGTAGCACATGACAGTATTAATTTTTTTTGATCTATGAAGAAGCACAATTTTTATGCAGGACCCTCAATCTTGAGTGAGTACACGATTAAGAACACGGCCGATGCCGTACTGAACTTCGCAGGGACAGGCCTGTCGCTGCTGGAAGTCTCCCACCGCGGAAAAGAGTTCGTCGCCGTCAACGACGAAGCCCGCGCATTAGTTAAAGAGCTGCTCGATGTTCCCGCAACCCACGAGGTCGTCTTCCTCGGCGGTGGCGCCAGCCTGCAGTTCTGCATGATCCCCTTCAATCTGTTGAAGAAAAAAGCCGCGTACATCGACACCGGTACGTGGGCATCGAAAGCCATCAAGGAAGCCAAGCTCTTCGGCGAGGTGGACGTGGTGGCTTCGTCGGCCGATAAGAACTACACCTACATCCCGAAGCACTACACCGTGGCGCCCGACTCAGAGTACCTCCACTTCACGACCAACAACACGATCTATGGCACGGAATACCACAAGATCCCGGAAGTAAGCGTGCCGCTGGTCTCTGACATGTCGTCCGACATCTTCTCGCGCCCCATCGACGTCTCGAAGTACAACGCCATCTATGCCGGTGCACAGAAGAACCTCGCCCCCGCTGGCGTGACGATCATCATCGTTCGCAAGGATGCACTGGGCCACGTAGATCGCCCCATCCCCACCATGCTGGACTACAACACGCACATCAAGAAGGACTCGATGTTCAACACGCCCCCCGTGCTGCCGATCTTCTCCGCGCTCCAGACACTGAAATGGTATAAGCAACAAGGCGGCGTGAAGGTGCTTCAGAAGAAGAACCAAGAGAAAGCCGCTGTGCTCTACGACGAGATCGACCGCAACAAGCTGTTCCGCGGAACGGTGGAAGTGGAGGATCGTTCGCTGATGAACGTCTGCTTCGTGATGAACGATGAGTACAAGGAATTGGAGAAAGAGTTCGCCGACTTCGCTACTGCTGCCGGCATGATCGGCATCAAGGGTCACCGCTCAGTAGGCGGCTTCCGCGCCTCTCTCTACAACGCCATGCCAATCGAAAGCGTGAAGGCACTGGTTCAAACGATGAAGGAGTTCGAAAAGGCACATTAATGTTGAGTCGTTTAGTTGTTGAATTGTTGAGCTGTTGTTTGGAGTGATGAAGTATCTGTATGCCTTTGAAAGGTTAGATGTATGGCAGGTTTCGAGAGCGCTCATAAAGGAAGTGTATCGACTTCTGACGCAATTCCCGGGCTTTGAAATGCAGAATCTGACAAATCAGATAAGGCGCGCAGCCATTTCTATATCTCTAAACATTGCCGAGGGGACTTCCCGAAACTCATTGAAAGAGCAATCGCGTTTCTCTGAAATCGCCTACGGCTCGTTGCTTGAAGTCTACTGTTCTTTTCTAATTGCAAAGGATTTGGGTTATATCGATGAGAACGATTTATCCGGTATAGCCGTTCGGATTCAGGAACTGTCGAATAAGCTGAATGCACTAAAGAATAGTCAGATCAAGCGAAGCTCGACTCAACATCAAACGAATAAACAGATAAACAATTAAAGACATGAAAGTCCTTGTAGCAACAGAAAAGCCCTTTGCAGCAGTTGCTGTGAAAGGCATTCGTGAAGTCGTTGAAAAGGGCGGCTTGGAGTTGGCGCTGTTGGAGAAATACACCGACAAAGCGCAGTTGTTAGACGCCGTGAAAGATGCTGACGCCATCATCATCCGTAGCGATAAGGTAGACGCCGAAGTGCTCGACGCTGCCAAGCAGCTGAAGATCGTGGTACGCGCAGGCGCTGGCTACGACAACGTAGACCTGGAAGCCGCAACGGCACATAACGTGTGCGTGATGAACACACCGGGTCAGAACTCGAACGCCGTAGCTGAGCTCGCGCTGGGTCTGATGGTTTACGGTGCACGCAACCTCTATAACGGCGCATCTGGCACGGAGCTGAAGGGCAAGAAGCTGGGCATCCACGCCTATGGCAACGTAGGTCGCAACGTGGCCCGCATCGCCAAAGGCTTCGGCATGGAGATCTATGCATACGACGCATTCTGCCCCTCTGAAGTGATCGAGGCAGACGGCGTGAAGGCGCTCACGTCGGCTGAAGAGCTGTACAAGACATGTCAGTACGTCTCGCTGCACATCCCAGCTACGAAGGAGACGAAGAACTCCATCGGCCACGCGCTGCTCATGAGCATGCCGAAGGGCGCCGTGCTGATCAACACCGCCCGTAAGGAGGTGATCAACGAGCCGGAACTGGTGAAGGTGATGGAGGAGCGCCCGGACTTCAAGTATCTGACGGACATCATGCCCGCCAACCACGCCGAGCTGGCTGAGAAGTTTGCTGCCCGCTACTTCAGCACACCCAAGAAGATGGGTGCGCAGACGGCTGAGGCTAACATCAACGCCGGTATCGCTGCTGCCAATCAGATTGTAGACTTCCTGAAGAACGGCAACCGCAAGTTCCAAGTGAATAAGTAATGCATCACAGCAAACTCCCGTTATCGCAGACCTACACAGGGGATCCGGTAGCGGGAGTTTCTTTCTATACACATACATCATGAAGATCAAACCATTCAAAGGCATTCGTCCGCCGAAGAAATACGTTGAGCAGGTGCAGTCGCGCCCGTACGACGTGCTGAACTCTGCCGAGGCACGCGCCGAAGCGGAAGGGAACGAGAAATCGCTCTACCACATCATCAAGCCGGAGATCGACTTCCCCGAAGGCACGGACGAACACGATCCGAAAGTCTACGAGAAGGCCGCACAGAACTTCCAAATGTTTCAAGACAAAGGCTGGCTCGTGCAGGACGGCAAGGAGCACTACTACATCTACGCCCAGACGATGAACGGCAAGACGCAATACGGCCTCGTGGTCTGCGCCTACGTTGATGACTACATGACGGGCAAGATCAAGAAGCACGAACTGACCCGCCGCGACAAGGAGGAAGACCGCATGAAGCATGTGCGCGTGAACAACGCCAACATCGAGCCGGTGTTCTTCGCCTACCCCGACAACAAGGATGTGGACGCCATCGTAGCCAAATACACCAAAGGCGCGCCCGAGTATGACTTCACAGCCAAGCTCGACGGTTTCCGCCACACGTTCTGGATCATCGACGACGACGCCGACATCCAACGCATCACCGAGCTCTTTGCCGCCATGCCCGCCATGTACATCGCCGACGGACACCATCGCTCCGCCGCCGCTGCACTCGTTGGCGCTGAAAAGGCCAAGCAGAACCCGAACCACCGTGGCGATGAGGAATACAACTTCTTCATGGCCGTTTGCTTCCCCGCCAACCAGCTTACGATCATCGACTACAACCGCGTGGTGAAGGACCTCAACGGCCTCTCCGACGAGGAGTTCCTCCGGAAGCTGTCCGAAGACTTCATCGTGGAGAAGAAGGGCACGGAGATCTTCAAGCCTTCGCGCTTGCATGAGTTCTCGCTCTACTTAGGCGGCAACTGGTACTCGCTCGTGGCCAAGCCGGGCACGTACAACGACAACGACCCGATCGGGGTGCTGGACGTGACGATCTCCTCGAACCTGATCCTCGACAAGATTCTCGGCATTAAAGACCTCCGCAGCGATAAGCGCATCGACTTTGTCGGTGGCATCCGCGGACTGGGCGAGCTCAAGAAGCGCGTCGACAGCGGCGAGATGAAGGTAGCCCTCGCGCTCTACCCCGTCTCCATGAAGCAGCTGATCGACATCGCCGACACGGGCAACATCATGCCGCCGAAGACGACTTGGTTTGAACCGAAACTTCGCTCTGGGCTGGTAATTCATAAGTTGAGTTGATCTCATCCTTATAGCCCGCACACAATCAATCGCCAAAAAGAAAGGACACGGGAAGGGTTCGCACTCGCAAGGCGAACCTTTCACCGTGTCCTTCTCATATCCCCCCCCTACCCCTTCAGACACAATGATCAAGAACATCGTATTCGACATGGGCGGCGTGCTGGCCGAGATCTCGCCCGCGCGCGCCGTGCGCAGCTTTGAGGCGTTGGGCGTCACCGACGCAGCGCGTCTCATCGACCCCTATATCCAAGCTGGCCTCTTCGGCGATCTGGAGCGTGGAACGATCACCACGGACGAGTTCGTCCGCCGCCTCTCCGCCCACTGCGGCCACACGCTCGATCCGGAAGACGTGCGCCGCGCATGGCTCAGCATCGCCAACCCCGCCGACGTCGACAAGCTCGACTACATCCTCCGCCTGCGGCCGCGCTACCGCCTCTACGTGCTCAGCAACAACAACCCCTTCGTCACCGACTGGGCGCGCTCGGCCGCATTCTCCGCCGCCGGCCGCCCCATCACGGACTACTTCGACCGGCTCTACATCTCCTACGAGATGCACTGCATGAAGCCCGAGCCGGAGATCTTCCGACGCATGATCGAGGACAGCGGCATGGTGCCCGCCGAGACGCTCTTCATCGACGACGGCGCACACCATCTGGCCACCGCCCGCACGCTCGGTTTCCACACGCTGCTCGCCACCAACGGCGGCGACTGGCGGCCGGACGTGGACCGCTTCCTGCGCGAAGCCCAATAAATTCAGGCTTAAGGGTCAACGCCTGTGGGAGGGT
>MIQB01000016.1 GCA_002890585.1 Tannerella sp. oral taxon 808 | reverse complement strand
GGCTTCCTAACCTCCGGAATCAGTGATTTTAGACCTCGGAAGGCTTCCTAACCTCTGGAATCAGTGATTTTAGACCTCGGAAGGCTTCCTAACCTCCGGAATCAGTGATTTTAGACCTCGGAAGGCTTCCTAAGCGCTGAGAGCCATCAAAAAAAGGCGCCCCCGCGAGTGGGGACGCCTTCTTTCAGGGGTGACGCCGTGCGTCATAAGGATAGGTCTGCGCGCGGGGGCTGATCAGATGCCAAGCGAGGCTTTGATCTTCTCCACCTTCTCGAGCGCTTGGGCCTCGGCGGCACGGAGGTCGTCGGCCGTGCGGATGCCAGGGACGTGCACTTCGATGTAGAACTTGATCTTCGGCTCCGTGCCTGAGGGACGAATGGAGACCTTCGTGTGGTCTTCGGCGTAATACTGCAACACGTTGGACGTCGTCGGCATGTGCAGCGAGAAGTCCTCACCCTCCGTGAAGCTGTGCCCCTTCAGCGAGGCGTAGTCATAGAGCGTGGCCACCTTCGATCCGGCCAACTCTGAGGGCGGATTGTTGCGGAAGCGCGTCATCATGGCCTCGATCTCTTCGGCGCCACTCTTGCCCTTCTTCACCACGGAGATGTTGACCTCCTTCGAGTATCCGTATTCGCAATAGATCTGCTGGAGCAGCTGGTAGAGCGTCAGGCCGCGATCCTTGGCCCAAGCCGCGATCTCAGCCAGCATGCAGCAGGCGGAGACGGAGTCCTTGTCGCGCACAAAGTCCTCGCAGAGGAAGCCGTAGCTCTCCTCGCCGCCGCCGATGTATTGCTTCTTGCCCTCGTTACGGCGCATGATGTCGGCGATCCACTTAAAGCCCGTGTAGACGTCGTACATCTCCACGCCGTTGCGCTCGGCAATGGCGCGGATCGTCTCCGTGGTGACGATCGTCTTGACGATGTACTCCTTGCCCTTCAGTCGGCCCATCTCCTTCCAGCGCGTGAGGAGGTAGTAGACGAAGAGGATGGCCGCTTGATTGCCATTGAGCAGGATCCACTCGCCGTCGTTGTTCTTCACGGCCGAGCCCACGCGGTCAGCGTCAGGGTCGGAGGCAAGCACCAATTCGGCGTCCGTTGCCTTGGCCCGCTCTACGGCCAAGTGCAGGGCGGCGGCCTCCTCGGGGTTGGGCGAGATGACGGTGGGGAAGTTGCCACTGACAACGTCTTGCTCAGGCACATGGATGATGTTCGTGAAGCCAAAGGCCTTGAAGGCCATGGGGACGAGGCGCACACCCGTACCGTGTATCGGGGTGTAGACGATCTTCATGTCGTGGTGGCGCTTGATGGCGTCGGGCGAGAGGGAGATCGTGGTCAAATCGCGGATGTAGCGTTCGTCCATCTCAGCGCCGATGATCTCGATGAGCGACTTGTCGCCCTTAAAGTGGATGTCAGATACGCTGCGGATCTTGTTCACCTCGGCGATGGTGTTCTTGTCGTGCGGAGCGATCATCTGCGCGCCGTCGTCCCAATAGGCCTTGTAACCGTTGTACTCCTTCGGGTTATGCGAGGCGGTGATGATGATGCCACTCTGGCAGCCGAGGTGGCGGATGGCATACGACGTCTCGGGTGTAGGCCGGAGGGCGTCGAAGAGGTATACTTTGATACCATTGGCGGAGAAGATGTCGGCCGAGATCTCGGCGAAGCGGCGGCTGTTGTTGCGGCAGTCGTGGCCGATGACGACCTTGATCTGCTTCAGGTCTGCGAACTCCTTCTTGAGGTAGTTCGAGAGGCCCTGCGTGGCGGCGCCGACGGTGTAGATGTTCATGCGGTTCGTGCCCGCGCCCATGATCCCGCGCAGTCCGCCGGTGCCAAACTCGAGGTCTTTGTAGAAAGCCTCGATGAGGTCCGTGGGGTCATCCTTGTCGAGCAAGGCTTGCACCTCGCGTCGGGTCTCATCGTCATACTCCGGCCCTAACCAGGCTTGAGCTTTCTTCCTTACGATTTCCAATAATTCCGTATTCTCCATAACGATTGATGTTTTTAAGAAGTGAGTAGTTAGTCAGAAGCGTTCCCTTCTGATGTGCACAAAAGTAACGCCGTTTGCACAGACCCTCGGGCGAAAAATGGAATCTGCGCGCTATTGATAATGAATGCCCACTGATCAACCCATCGGAGCAATGGACGATGGGCCTGCAATCACCATCTAAACTCCGCGACGATGGGCAGATGATCGCTGAATCCGCCCTCATAGCGGAAACCATGATAGACGCGCAACGGACGCCGACTGCGACGCCTGCCATCTTCGGTGAGCAGGAAATCCGGGGCGAAAACTTGTGCCTCCGTCACGCGATTAGCCAGAAGGGGACTGACGAGCATCTGGTCCAACTGTGTCCACTTGCCGTGGTAATAATGACTACCAGCAAATCTCGTTCTCCGCGGATCGGCGAAGAGGTTGACTAAGCGATGGCGACGTACTGGGGCGTCACTCATCAGGCGGATGCTACGGTCGGTAGGTGTATCGTTAAAGTCGCCCATGACGATGAGGTTCGGATGCCGACGCACACGGTAGAGCGAGTCGCAGAGGCGGCGCACACAGTTGGCAGCATCCATACGGGCACGTTCGGAGGCTTTCTGGCCGCTGCGTCGTGAGGGGAAATGGCAGACGATGACGTCGACCGTGTCGCCCGAGGCGATGCGCCCCCAAGCGTAGAGCAAATCGCGGGAGCACTTCGTGCGTTCGGTGAAGGCAATCCGCACCGACCGCCAACCCAGCAGGCGAAAGCGATCCCTTCGGTAGAGCAAGGCATTGTTGATGCCCCGCGGATCATTACCACGGGTGATGCAGTAGCGGTAACCCTCGCGTCGGAGAGGTGTACGGCGCAGGAGGTGTGTCAAGACGGAGTCGTTCTCCACCTCACACAACCCGACGAGCGCCGGTGCCTCCCACCGGCCCGCAGCCAGGATGACGCGTGCCGTTTGCTGCAGGTGATTGCGGTATCGCCCGGGCGTCCAGTGCCGATCACCGTCGGGCAAGAACTCGTTGTCGTCCGTGTGCGGATCATCGTTCGTGTCGAAGAGGTTTTCCACATTGTAACTCATCACTTGAAGCGTCTGTGTTCGCTGCGCCCGCGTCGCGCAGGCACCCGTGGATAAGAGAAGCAATACGCAGGCGAGACGAGGAAATTGATACATCATCATAGGGAGATCGGAAAAGACGAAAAGTGAAAAATGAGTGGATGTACGGTGTGTTATTCCCAGAGGTTTACGTCTCATTGTATTTCCATTTTGGATGACTCTTTTGTCATGGGCACAAAGGTGCGGATAGTCATACAGAAACGTGAAATCAAAACCTGTTTGGCCAGGAATATGGTGTTGTAGGAGCCTCTGTTTTTCCCTCATTGACTCGTTAGGGGTCTGTATGGCTATAAAATCGAAAAATCCCCTCCGGCTCTTTTTACCGACAGGACTTCTCGTCTTTTGATCATCCCTTTTACCACTTTTGCCGCTCGCTAAAAAGAACATGATTATGAAGAAAATCTCCATCCTAATTCCCCTGCTGATCGCCTTCTGTTTGTCCCTCACCACGATCACAGCCACAGCGCAGCACGAACCCACCCTCCTTCGCAAGGCCGACCGCGAAAAGATGAACCGCTGGGTCGACTCTGTCTATCGTTCCATGACTGATGACGAGCGCATCGGCCAGCTGATCATGATTATCGCCAACCCGAAGCTCGATGCTGCCAACATGCGACGACTTGAGCGCTATGTGACCGAGTTGAAGATCGGTGGCATACTTTTTCACGAGGGCGATCCCGCCACGCAGGCAGAAGTAACCAACCGACTGCAGCAACTCTCTTCTTGCCCACTCTTTATCGCTCTCGATGGCGAATGGGGCCTCTCCATGAGATTACGTGGCACCACGCGTTTTCCTAAGAACATGATGCTGGGTGCCGTGCAAGATACCCGACTGATCGAAGACTATGGTGCTGAAGTAGCCCGTCAATGTCGTGAAATGGGCATCCATATCAACTTTGCGCCCTCCGTCGATGTCAACACGAATGCCGGTAACCCCGTCATTGGCGTCCGCTCCTTCGGCGATGATCCTGAAGCTGTAGCGCGATGTGGAATCGCATACGCCCGTGGTCTCGAAGGACGTGGCATCTTGGCTGTTGCCAAGCATTACCCTGGGCATGGAAATACCTCCGGAGACTCTCACTACACGCTCCCTCTCGTCGATCGTACTGAGCGGCAGATAGACAGCATCGATCTTCTACCTTTTCGCCGCTATATCAATGCCGGATTTTCTGGAATCATGACCGGTCATCTCAATGTTCCGGCACTCAATGGAGGCGAACGCGGCCGTGCAGCCTCACTCTCGCCTACTATCGTTACCGATATTCTTCGAAAGAAGGACGGTTTCCGTGGACTCTGTTTCACGGATGCACTTAACATGCGAGGGGCTCGCCCAGGTGATCGTGAAAATCCCGCCCTCACTGGAATTAAGGCAGGCAATGATATAGCACTCGCACCTGTATCTCCTGACAAGGCCATAGCTTCTATCCACACGGCACTTGATAGCGGAGAAATCTCTCGTAAAGATCTTGAGGATAAATGTCGCCGAATCCTTACATATAAATATATCGCCGGACTTAGTCACTATCGTCCCATCAACACACGTGGATTATCCGAGCGCCTCAATACACCCCATGCTAAATGGCTTGTCGCTAAGCTCAACGAATCAGCTATCACCTTGCTTAAGAATGAAGAGAAATGTTTACCTATTAAGCAACTCGATAAGAAACGTATTGCTCTTGTTACCATCGGTAATGCACCAGAAGATGCTTTTTTTTACATGCTTCGGCGCTACGCTTCCATCGACATTTTTCGTATTTATTCAACTACTCGAGAGGCTGATATCAGACAAACTATCACTCGTTTGCAGCCTTATGAAACGATTATCTGCGGCGTATATTCTCCGCATGTCACCGATCGCTCAGATCTTCTCCAACTTCTCAGTCAGAAAGAATGTATTTACACCTTCTTTACAACACCTTACGTCCTCCGTAATCATCGCGATGCGATCCATACTGCCGATGCTGTTGTTTTAGCTTATGAGAATACCGCTGAGGCACAATCTTATGCTGCACAGATGATATTCGGCGGTATTTCAGCTCGCGGCCATCTTTCTGTTACACTTCCTGGGCTCTTCCGTGCAGGATCCGGTCTATCAACTACCAAGACGCGCCTCGGTTATCATTATCCTGAAGAAGTCGGTTTTGATGTATCTCGATTAGCTGAGATTGACGCTATTGCAAATGAAGGTGTCACAAAGGGAGCCTATCCTGGATGCCGTGTATTGGTGGCTAAAGACGGAATGATTGTTTATAATAAATCATTTGGATGGTACGATGCCCGTAAAACCCGGAAAGTGGATGATGATGCCGTCTATGATCTTGCCTCTGTGTCGAAGGCAACAGGAACCTTACCTGCTGTTATGAAAGCCTACGATGATGGATTGATCCGTCTTAACAATCCCATTTCAACATATGTTCCTGCTCTTCGATCATCAAATAAGCATGATATTACGGTAGAGGAGTTGCTCTACCATCAGTCTGGCATTGTGCCTTACATTCCTTTCTATCAGAACGCCCGAGCAGATCGTAACTATATATGTGACGACGGGACTTCTCGTCATGCTGACACCTCATATACCGCGCTTCCAACAACAGGCCTGCATGCCGCGTCATTAGGCCCAAGTTGGTTGTCTGATCATCAAAAGCCTGGATTTTCTACTGAAGTGGCACGAAGGATGTATGTACATGATTCCTTCCGTGATCATATCATCCAAGACATCAGCAAATCTCGCCTTGGAACTCGTGGAAAATACACCTATAGTTGTATCAATTTTATCTTGCTCAAAATGGCAGTCGAGAACGTTACCCGCCAACCAATGGATCGTTTTCTCAACACGCACTTCTTTTCTCGTCTGGGTGCCAGCACAACAACATACAACCCACTCCACAAGATGGACACACTACGCATTGTTCCCACAGAAGACGATCGCGTGATGCGTCACCAAATGCTTCGCGGATATGTGCATGATGAAGCAGCAGCATTGCAAGGTGGTGTCTCTGGTAATGCCGGACTCTTTTCTTCAGCTGATGATTTAGCTAAGTTACTTCAACTTTACCTCAATAATGGATCTTATGGTGGCGAACCATATATTTCTGCTACGACATGTCACATGTTTACTCATAGTCAGAGTCGCACATGCCGGCGTGGACTCGGTTTTGATCGACCTGAACGAACTCCAGGAAGTGCGTCCCCATGTAGTCGGTTAGCCCCTGCATCTACTTACGGCCACTTGGGATTTACGGGTACTTGTTTCTGGGTCGATCCGGACAACCGTCTAATCTATATTTTTCTTAGCAATCGCATACATCCATCACGTGATAATAATCGACTTTCTACACTTGGTATTCGATCGCGAATCCAAGATGCTATCTATCACGCACTTAAAAGATAGCGTTATCGAAAAATAGTTGATCTAACTATAGGTTTTCCATTTTATGGATCAATAAATAGACTAATCCATTTTTCGCTCCCTTGTCCCACTTTGTTGTATGGTATGATCTCTTTTATAGTTTGATCTATTGAATAAGATCGTTTAGTGTAAATCATTGACCGCATTGGCTTCCGATCGCTACGCGAAAGACAAAATCGCTTCATGATTGTATAATCGAATGCGATCAATATATATTCTTTGCAGCAAATAACAATATTGCATCCTAATCAAATGATGCTTTGAGTTAGTTGAATCATGTTTCGATCACGATCGGTAATGTTGAATATAAACAATGTATGCAGATTAACTCTTGTGGATAGATAGAACGAGTTACTCTTTGTATTATTCGACTAATATGCGATATGCAAGCTTCTTCATGGTTTTTGAATGACTAATAAAATCACATCGTCTAACTTTTTATTTGTGCAATAAAAAAAGAGTGTGGATCTTTGCGGCATGTAAAAAGACAATGATATGATAAACCACGTCAATCTATCCCGTATTCGAGTCTTAAACTTCTATCAAGCAATGTGTAATGTAAAGACCTTTTTAAGCAAAGAAGATCTTGAAGCGCTGAAGTTGAAAGACCATGTGAACATCTTTAATGAGAAGTATAAAGCATTCGATGATGCAATAGTGCCTATTCGAAAAAGTGGAAAAACAGCTAAATTGAGCAAGCATGGTGCTGATCGCGATAGTGCGCTTGTAGGGCTTGGACGTCATCTAAGGCTCTATGTTACTTATCCAGATGAAACAATGAGTGAGGCTGCTTGGCGACTTTATCCCGTGTTAAAAGGATATGGTAAGATGCCACATCTTCGTCCACAGCGTGAAAAAACAGCACTTATAGTGAACTTGCTTCAAGACTATGACACGGCTCAAGCGAAGGCCGATCTTGCATTGATCGGTGCGGATAAATGGGTGAGCATTCTGAAGGATGCTAATAGTAATTACGAGAAAATCTATCGAGAACGTACTGAATTTTATTCAGGAATAGAAAAGGGACTAACACAGCGTACGCGTGATGAACTTTATGACGAGTTTCGTCGACTTGTTAATCGAATCAATGCATTAGCTATTATTGAAGGGGAAGCTCCTTATAAGAATCTAATGGATAAGATTAATGTGGAAATGAAGAGAGCAAACTTGTCTGAACGTCCCGACCGAAAGAAGAAGAAGGAAGACGATTTATTAGTTCCGATAGATAGCGATGGGGCGGAGAACAAGATGTAAGAGACTTGTCCTTACCGAAGAAATTGATCTTACATAGAATGAATAAAAAATATCTATTCGATCTGCGCGTTGTATCTAATGAAAGTATAAATGGACATTACAACCTATTGAAGCTAACATCAGATACAGAGGTGCTACCTATGATGAGTCCAGGACAGTTTGTTGAGGTGCGAATCGAAGATTCATCTAATACACTGCTCCGGCGTCCTATTTCAATCCATTATGTCGACCGTGTTAGGAATGAAATATGGCTACTTATACTTCCTATAGGTCATGGTACGCGGCGGATGGTAAGATATAGAAAAGGAGATATAGTCAATATAATGCTTCCACTGGGACATGGATTTACAATACCAAGTCATGAGGATGTAAATGTGGAAAATTTATTATTGGTAGGTGGCGGAGTAGGATCTGCTCCCATGCTTTATCTTGGTAAAGCATTACGTGATGCAGGATTTTCCCCATTATTTTTAATAGGTGCACGATCAGCTGATGGAATAGTACGACAAGTAGATTACGCTAAGTATGGCGATGTATATATATCTACAGAAGATGGATCAGTAGGAGAGCGCGGCTTTGTGACAGATCATACAATTTGGAAGGAGCAATCATTTGGATATATCTATGCCTGTGGGCCTAAGCCGATGATGATAGCTGTAGCCAAGCGAGCACGTCAATTAGGAACATATTGCGAGGTATCACTTGAAAATAAAATGGGATGTGGCATAGGTGCTTGCCTTTGTTGTATAGAGGATACAATAGATGCAGGTCATGTGTGTGTGTGCACCGAAGGACCAGTATTTAATATTGATAGACTGAAATGGCCAATCTAACAACGCATATTGGAGCACATCTAAGGCTCAATAATCCCGTGATGACGGCGTCAGGCACATTTGGATATGGAATAGAATACGCCGATCTGATAGATTTGTCACGTTTGGGTGCAGTTATCGTGAAGGGAACGACTGCTGAGCCACGACAAGGGAATGCTTATCCGCGTATGACGGAAACGCCTTCTGGTATGCTGAATGCAGTAGGGCTTCAAAATAAAGGAGTCGACTATTTCATAGAGAAGATTTATCCGAGAATCTGCGATATGGGAACACAAATCATTGTGAATGTAGGCGGGTCATCGGTGGAAACTTATATGGAATGTGCAGAGAAGATCGCTATGCTGAATAATATACCAGCGATTGAACTGAATATATCCTGCCCTAACGTAAAGCAAGGGGGAATGGGGTTTGGCCTATGTGCGTCTTCAGCAGCTCATGTAGTTCGTGCTGTACGAAGGGTATATCCAAAGATGCTAATTGTAAAATTGTCACCTAATGTGACTGATGTTACCGAAATAGCTCGTGCAGTTGAAGCTGAAGGAGCAGACGCGGTATCATTGATCAATACACTGCTTGGAATGGCCATAGACGCAGAGCACATGCGACCACTACTTTCTACAGTTACAGGGGGGCTATCTGGTCCGTGTATAAAGCCTGTGGCATTGCGTATGGTATGGCAGACCGCGCATGCAGTGCATATCCCTATTATTGGTTTAGGTGGAATAACCTCATGGAGTGACGCTATAGAGTTTATATTAGCTGGTGCCACAGCAGTACAAGTTGGTACATATAATTTTGTTGATCCTACGATAACGCTAAAAATAATAGATGGAATTAATGCCTATTGCGATCGACATGGATTTAACTCTATATCGGAGGTTATAGGAAAATTAAGGGCCTAATTATTAATCATTAATTGCAGCTAACTATTTTGATTTATCCGAGAATAGTTAATGGTAATATTTTTGACAATAAACGACAGACTGTTATCAGCTACTCATTCACTATGAACTATATTATAATATGAAGAAGAATATCACTATTTTGTTTATTGCATCATCGCTGCTCTATGCAAGCGCACAGTCAGTTATGATCCCAGATGCTAATTTTAAGTCGTATCTTGTGGAATCATTTGATGCAGATGGAGACGGAGAACTATCAAATTCAGAAGTGCAGGCAGTACATAAGATCGAATGTATAGATCGACCATTGCATTCATTAGATGGGATCGAGGCATTCACAGCACTTGAGGAACTTGATTGTTCGTATGCTAACCACTTTGAGCGGGGAGGGCTAAAAAAAATTGATGTGAGTCATAATGTACTGCTGAAAGTGCTTCGATGTGACAATAACAGCTTGGATACATTAGACGTTTCGCATAATAATGAATTACGTGAGTTGCATTGTCAGAATAACAACTTACATACATTGAATGTAAGTGGAAAGAAAAACTTAGAAGAATTGCTTTGTGATAACAACAGCATAACAAATCTACATACGACGGGATGTACATCATTGTCATTGATGAATTGTAGCATGAATCGTCTAAACACTATTGATTTAAGTGATTGCCATTCATTAAGATGGTTGAATTGTGCAGAAAATCAATTAGTCTCATTAGATGCAAGTCCGGCCACCTCATTAGAGCAACTCTTTTGTAATGACAACCTCATTGCTCAGCTTGAGATCTCACATAATACATCACTCCGTCAACTACATTGTGGACGCAATAAATTAGATTCACTCAATGTGCGAAACAACATAGCACTGACTGACTTAGATTGTGGAAATAACCGACTTACGCAGCTTGATGTTTCGCATAATACGGCACTAACAGAGTTGGAATGTAGTATTAATCGGTTAACAGAATTGGATGTAACACACAATACAAAGTTAAATCGACTTTATTGCAATGCAATGCCGTCATTGTCCACTGTGAAGTTGATTAAAGATCGGCTCTATCGCACATTAAGCTATCAAACGGCATCGGTTCAGACTTATCGTGTAGATCAAGAAGCAGCTACTGCTGAGGTAGAAACAGAGCCAATGACGGTAGATAGGAAGATAGCAGATGTAGATATAAATATAATTCCGTCTGTTTCGAATGAGTTAGATATTAAATCAGAATCTCAATCGATCGAAAAAAACTCAGAACTAACGGAACATGGGCGATCAACGCGGAATATCTCTTTCAATGAAGAATATCATCGTGAAGAAGCACGTAAGGCCGAAGAAGCGCGGCATGTAGCTGAAGAAAGTAGACGTGCTGCTATACGTGCGCACACTGGTATAGTTCCTATACCTGACGCAGCATTCAAAGCATTTCTTGTGCGATCATTTGATAAGAATGGTGATGGTGAAATCTCTGGTGCTGAGGCGCGTGGAGTTAAAGAGATGGATTGTTCAGGGTTAAACTTAAACTCAGTGGAAGGCCTGGAGTATTTTACTTCATTGGAAAAGTTACATTGTAGTAATAACCGGATTATGACATTGGATATGAGTTATTTTCCTTCATTGCGAATGCTTGACTGTTCGCACAACAAGTTGCATCGCCTGAATGTAGACGCTAATCCGCAATTGACAGAATTGGAATGCTCAGACAACAATTTAATCACGCTTAATGTGAGCCATAACCCTGCACTACAGACGCTTGGTTGCAATAGTATCCGATTAATCCGACTTGATGTTAGTCGTAATCCCGCATTGCAAGTATTAAAGTGTGGGAATAATCACCTCTCCGTGCTCGATATTATGAACAATCGACAATTGGATACATTAAATTGCAGTAAAAACAAATTGAAACTACTTACTGTATCTCACCTGAATAGGCTGAATTATTTAGACTGTAGTGGGAATCAATTAACCGCAATTGATGTTTCTCGAAACTCAAAACTGGGCACGTTAGATTGTGGAATGAATGCATTAAGTCATGTAGATGTATCACATAATCATGAGTTATCGGATTTTGCATGCAATGGCAATTTGTTGGATAACGTGGATGTGGCCGTTAATACTTCGCTTATATCGCTTAACTGTGCGAACAATAGACTGACGCAACTTGATGTATCACACAATTCTGCGCTAAAACGTTTACGCTGCATGGGAAATCGCTTGACTATAGTGGATGTACGCAAGAATCTAAAACTAAAGTTCCTTGAGTCTGCTCCAATGCCGACTCTTGAGAAACTCTACTGTCCACAAGAGGTAATATATTCCAAGTTAGCCTATCCTATTATGTCGAAGGTGGTCTATAAATAAGGAAGAGCAGAAAGTATGGGAGGGTTATATAGATTGAAGATAGACAGATTAACCAGAAGTAAAAGCCGAGGATATATATTCTCGGCACTTCTGTTTTTTCTCTTTACTGCTTGCAATGAAAGAGATGAGCCTATTCCTGTCAATCCAGAACATGATCCTACTCCGGAATGGAATGTGATAAAAACATTCACCTCTGATGATTTCCTAACACTTATGGAGAAGCCTAAGTTTTCATGGATTAGACTAATCATTGGCCATGTACATGGTAAAGAACAAGAAAGGTTGCATGCTATCAAGGTCACATATTATTCTCCTCATCCTAAGGGTGGAATAGAGCGTATTCCGATGTCAGGGTTACTGCTTCTTCCGCCGAATACAGATTCATCATGTTCTCACCGGTTATTGCTCACTCTTCCATACACTTATCTCTTCAATCGACAAACATCTACCCAACAAATAATCAATTACAATCCCGATCAACTCGAGGCTTTTGTGCTTTTTGGCTTATTACAAGCCTCACGCGGATATATCGTTCTCATGCCTGACTATCCTGGCTTTGGCGCTTCTTTTGGGCGATGCACTAATCCCTATGTTGAGCGACGTCCTATGATTCGTGCTACGATGGATTTTATTCATGCCTCCTTGCGTGTTTTAGATGCAATGCACTATCGTCATGGAAGCACACTCACGATTACCGGCTACTCACTTGGGGCCTATGTTGCAACTCAGACTGCACGCGAAATAGAGGTAGATGAAAAGATCTCTAATAGATTACGCATTGACATGCTTACTGTAGGGGGAACTCCTTGCGACTTAGTGCGTATTGCTGACAAGGTAAAAACAGCAGATCGCCTTCCTACGCCTTATCTACTTCCATTGGCTCTTCATGGCTATCTACATAACGGATACTCTAAACTTTCCATCAATCGCATCTTAAAATCTCCCTATGCCTCCTTACTCGATTCCTGCTTTGATGGTTGCAACGAGAATTGTCCGGACACTTATCCGAATCGCCCTTCTGATCTTTTTACCGAGTCCTTTATCCACGGTAATGAGGATAGTATCATTAATGCTGTCTTACGTGAGAATAGTCTCACTCCTTGGAACAATCGTTGCACTTTCGTTATGCTTCATGGCTCGTCAGACCAGACCGTATACTTGGATAATGCTAGCACCTATGCCAAACGCCATAATGCGTCTGGCGGACATGTCAATTTTCGAGAGATTCCAGGAAACCATAAAGAGGCGGGCATTCTTTTTTACATCCATTTGTTGCTCAATCTCCCCCAAGACTAATAATCCATGAACGAACTGACACGATTAATTGATAGCACGACTATCGACGTGAGTACGGCTTGTTTGCGCTTGCTTGTTAGTTTTCTCCTTGGCGCTATAATCGGTGCTGAACGACAGGCGCGTCGCCGTGAAGCTGGTCTCCGCACCTTCACGCTCATCTGTCTCGGTTCTACCATGTCTATGCTTGTTTCTATTTGGATACCGCAGACCTACCCAAACTTTCTCAATGGTGATCCGGGGCGTATCGCTGCACAGGTGCTTACTGGCATCGGTTTTCTTGGAGCTGGTGCCATCATACAAAGTCGAGGTAGTATTCATGGACTTACTACGGCTGCTGGTGTATGGGTGGTTGCCGTCATCGGGCTGGCTGTTGGTGCAGGCATGTTTCTTCCTGCAATCATCCTGACTATCCTCACTGTGGTTGTTCTTACGACACTCGAATATTTTGAGAAACGCGCCCTCTCAGGTGGTGTAAACAAGATTCTCGTTGTTGTTTGTTCCACTGCTGATCCCGATATAGCAGTTATTCGCCGCATTTTCGATTGCCATCAGATCTATGTGATCAGCAACTCTTACGAAATAGACTATACGACCGATACTGCCGTTTTGACCTGCAAAATCAACATCAATTCCCGATCACCTTATAGCGCCCTCTTCGCAGATTTGCGACGGACGGGATTCGTTGTACAGACGAAGATTGTGGACTAAAAAGGCTATTAATACAGGAAAAGCGAGAATCAAATAGCCTCTAAACAGATCATAAAAGAGAAAAAAGCGCGATCGAATCGCCAATTGTTTGACTTTACATTTGCCGCCGATCGGAATAAACAACGGCCTTGGAGAAGGCCGTTTTTGTTTCTACTCCCGAAAGTCGGGAGGATCGGGTGAGTCTCCTTGATTGTGTGTCGGAAGGTCACAGCCACCCACGCAGGGATGTTTGCGGATAGTGGCATTGGCGTAGTGTTCGGCACACCGTGGGGCGATCCGATTCGAGTTTAATTCATAAACAAAAGGTATGAAGATCAAAGCATGTATCCTGTCTGGATTGGTCGCGGCATTATTTCTATCCGTTGGGACTGAGAAGGCAGGTATCACCGAGGGATTTCAGATCGGGGATTATGCTCCGGCTATTATCCTTCCGGAATTCGGAAGTGGCGCACTCGACTTCCGAAGAGGTGCCGGACGGTACACGTTGGTGAACTTTTGGGCGGCGTATGATGCCGAGTCTCGCGTTCGCAATGTGCAACTCCGGAACAGCGTAAAAGAGCTGGATTCGTCGCTTCTGGCTGTGCACTCGATTTCGATGGACGAACGGCAGTCCATATTCGAGGGAACACTGAAGGCAGATGGCTTGGACGGGACGAATCAATGGAACGATCGAAAGGGGAAGGCCTCATCGTTGTACAAGATGTACGGGTTAGAGAAGGGATTGAGGAGCTTTCTGATTGATGACCAAGGCGTGATAGTTGGTGTCGATCTGAGTCCCCGCGAAGTGATCCGGATTGTGACCGGAAAGAACGTGTAGAGAAAATCAAATCAATTGCAAATGGAAGAAAGGAGTTGTCCTGCCGCATGAGGTGGGGCAACTCCTTTTCTCATTTGGGGGGGGAAAGAGGTTGCGCTACTCCTTCACTTGCGCAGAGAAGACGGCGGGGATGGGTGTCTCGAAGCGCATTTCGCGACCCGTCACAGGGTGGATGAACCAGAGGCGGCAGGCGTGAAGCATGAGCCGCTGGCAGGGATCGGTTTGCGCGCCATACTTCGGATCGCCGGCGATGGGGTGACTGATGGCTTCCATCTGTGCACGGATTTGGTTCTTGCGCCCCGTTTCGAGGGTGAACTCCACGAGGGCGTAGCGGCTGTTGGACTTCAGGACGCGGTAGTGTGTGATGGCTTCTTTGCCGTGCATGGGATCGGTGCAATAGACCTTCATGCGGCTGTTTTCGGCGAGGTGGTTCATGAGCGTATCTTCTGGGGGGGCGGGCGTGCCCTCGACGATGGCCACGTAGGAGCGGCGCGTGACAATCGTGGCCCAGTCGTTGCGCATCTTCTCCTGCACGCCCTTGTTGCGAGCGAACATCATTAGGCCGGAGGTGCCGCGATCGAGGCGGTGGAGGACGAAGAGGCGGTTGCGGGGATCCTGTTCGCGGACGTAGGCCGAGAGGATGGCCCAGGCGGTGCGCTCTTGCGCGGCGGAATCGGAGACGGAGAGAAGGCCGTCTTTCTTGTCGATGACGATGAGCGAGTCGTCTTCCCAAACGATGCGCAGGTAGGGGCTGTTAAAGGCGGGGCGGCCGCGCTCGTGGCTGATGAGGACGATGTCGCCGGGAGCGAGAGACGTGTCGAAGTGGGTCGTGACGCGCCCGTTAACCCATATCTGTCCGTGGCGAAGCAGGCTCTTGGCGGCGCTTCGGCTGCGGTCGGTCAGGTGGGCGAAGAGGAAGGCGAGGAGCGTTTCGGGGGCGTTTACGATGATGCGTTGGCCGCGTGGTTGGCGGTCGTTGGGTTGGGCGTTGCGATGGGGGCGGAATTTGCGGTGGGGATTCATTGGAGTGACTAAAATCTGATTTCAACTATTCAAACAGGCTATTTTGATGCCTCTTATATGTGTTTCGGATTGCCTATAGCAATTATTTGGCCTTGATCTGATGTAAACGATCATGGTTCATGTTTTTGTGTATGCACATAGAACTGTGTACAATTCTATTGATTTTTTCGTGTGTGCACATAAATGCGAATATGGTTTTATTGACGTCTCTGTGTGCGTACATGAGTATGAATAGGGTTTTATTGATTTATCTATGCATACACATAGAGATGAATAATATTTTATTAATATCTTCATGTATGCACATGGGTATGAATATAGTCTTATTTAATTCTTCATGCATACACATAGGAGTGAATAATGTTTTATTAATATCTTCGTGTATGCAGATGAATATGGATAATATTTTGTTGATTTCTCCGCGCGTGCACATAAAGACGAATAAGATCTGATTCATATCTCTGTGTGCGCACATAAAGATGTTCGTAATCGATTTTGCTATCCCGTGCGTACACATAAATGGCAAACAGCATGGGATAATACCTTCGAGGAGCAACGAAAATGCCAACCCGGATCCGTTCTATAATGAATCGCAATGCAATCAGAACTTCTGCATATCGCAGAGCCGTTTGTAGTAGCCACCCAGGGCGATCAGCTCGTCGTGGCGGCCACGCTCGACGATTTCGCCCTCGTGCATGACGCAGATCTCGTCCGCGCGGCGGATGGTGGAGAGGCGGTGGGCGATGACGATCGTTGTGCGGTTGCGCATGAGGCGTTCCAATGCCTCCTGGACGAGCCGTTCCGATTCCGTGTCGAGCGCCGAGGTGGCCTCGTCGAGGATGAGCAGCGGGGGATTCTTGAGGATGGCGCGGGCGATGCTGATGCGTTGGCGTTGGCCGCCGGAGAGCTTGCCGCCGCGGTCGCCAATGTTCGTGTCGTAGCCCTGTTCGGTGGCCATGATAAAGTCGTGTGCGTTGGCGATGCGCGCCGCCTCCTCCACTTCCTCGCGTGTGGCCCGCTCGACGCCGAAGGCGATGTTGTTGAAGAACGTATCGTTAAAGAGGATCGCCTCCTGATTCACGTTGCCCATCAGCGCGCGCAGGTCGGTGAGCGACGCCTGGCGGATGTCCACGCCGTCGATGGTGATGGCGCCCCGCTCCACGTCGTAGAAGCGCGGCAGGAGGTCCACTAACGTGCTCTTTCCTGAGCCAGACTGCCCGACGAGTGCCACCGTCTTCCCCTTTTCGATAGTTAGATTGATGCCCCGCAGCACCCACTCGTCGCGGTAACGGAACCACACATCGCGATACTCAATGGCGCGCTCTAAGTGCACCGGCTGCGGCGCGGCGGGCGATACGATGTCCGATTCGGCGCGGAGGATCTTGTCCACGCGCTCCACCGAGGCGAGGCCTTTCTGTATGGCATAAACCGACTTGCTGAGGTCTTTCGCGGGGTTGATGATGCTGTAGAAGATGACTAAGTAATAGATGAATGTCGGGGCGTCGATGGGGCTGTTGTTGCTGAGGATTAGCGTGCCGCCGTACCAGAGGATGATGACGATGGTGGCCGTGCCGAGGAACTCGCTCATGGGGTGGGCCAGCTGCTGGCGGCGGTAGATGCGGTTCGTGGTGCGGCGGAAGGTCTCGTTCTGCGCCTCGAAGCGTTGCTGGATCTTCCGCTCGGCGTTGAACGCCTTGATGATGCGTAGCCCGCTGAGCGTCTCCTCGATCTGGCTCATCAGCGCGCCCCACTGCGCCTGCCCCACGAGCGACTTGCGCTTGAGCTGCTTACCCACCTGACCCATTGCATAGCCAGCCACGGGCAGAAGGATGAAGACGAAAGCCGTCAGCTGCCAACTGATAATAAGCATGGCCGAGAGGTAGATCAGGATCAGGATGGGATTCTTGAACAACATGTCGAGCGAGCTCATGATCGAGGTCTCGATCTCGTTCACGTCGCCCGAGACGCGCGCCAGGATGTCGCCCTTCCGCTCCTCGGAGAAGAAGCTGAGGGGCAGCTCGGTGATCTTGCGGTTGATCTGGTTGCGCACGTCGCGAACCACGCCGGTGCGGATGGGGATCATGGTGTAGAAAGCCATGTACATGGCCAGCACCTTACAGAGCGTCATCAGGATCAGCGCCACGCCGAGCAGGATGAGTGCCGTGGAGCTTCCGCGGGTATCGATCAGGTGGTTGACGTACCAATAGAAGTTGTTTTGGATCACGCCCGGCAATGCCTGCCACGCCTCCCAGTCGGTGGCCGAACGGAGCGTCCACGCGGCATAGGTGTAGACGCGGGCGTCCATCTTGAAGAGGATGCGCAGGATGGGAATGATGAGCGCGAAGGAGAAGACATTGAGGATGGCGGAGAGGATGTTGAAGGCGATGTTCAGCGCCATGAAGCGTTTGTAGGGCGGGACGAACCGCCGCAGGACGCGGAAGAAGTCTTTCATATTATATCTATACGTGGGATGAACCTTCTTTTCTTCCCTTGATGGAAGAAAAGAAGCAAAAGAAGATCAAGCCCCCACCGGGGGCGGGGAGTTTGGCCGGGTACCGGAATGGGTGAGGGCCGCGATCAACGACGCTGCGCGCCGCGATGCGCCCGTGGGGCCGAGGCGCTGGATCATGCGATCGTAACCGTTGAGCATCTGGTGACGTTCGGGGGTATCATCGAGGAGGCGTGCGAGGGCGTCGGTGATGCGCTGGCGGGTGAAATGTCCGCCGAAGAGTTCGGGGACGACGGGCTCGCCGACGATGAGGTTGACAAGCGAGATGTAGGGCACGCGGAAGAAATGGTCGAAGACGTAGTTGGCCAACCGTCCGCCGCCCACGGCGTAGCAGACGACCTGCGGCACACGGAAGAGCGCGGCCTCGAGCGTGGCTGTGCCCGAGGTGACGAGCGCAACGTGTGCATGGGCGAGCAGCTCGTAGGTGCGATCGAAGACGATCTCCGGCAAAGCGTCTCGACGGTCGAGGCTGCGTCGGTAGTCGTCCATCGTCAATCCAGGTGCACCGGCCACTACTGGGCGAAGTGTGGGGAAACGGCGCGCTACGTCGAGCATGGTCGGCAGATTCTCCGCGATCTCGTTCCGTCGGCTACCGGCCAGGATGGCCAGCAACGGCCTACCGTCGTCTGCCACGGGCGAGATTCCGGCCACGGCGCTGCGGCGGAACATCTCCACCGCATCTACCGACGGGTTGCCGACATAGTCCACGGCGTAGTCCAACGAGCGATAGAAGTCGGTCTCGAAGGGCAGGATGCAGAGCATGCGGTCTACGCAGCGGCGGATGGTGTGTATGCGGCCGCGCTTCCAAGCCCAGATCTTGGGCGAGATGTAGTAGCAGACGGGCGTGTGGAGCGTGTCGTGCACGTAGCGGGCGATGCGGAGGTTGAAACCGGGATAGTCGACAGGGATGACTACGTCGGGGCGCCAGGCGCGGATGTCACCCAGGCAGAGGCGCATGTTGCGGGCGATGGTGCGCGCGTGGAGCACGACGGGGATGATGCCCATGTAAGCCATCTGGCGATAGTGCATGACGCACGTCCCCCCGACGGCGCGCATAAGGTCGCCGCCGAAGAAGCGGAACTCCGCCTGCGGGTCTTCGTCGCGCAGCGCCGCCATCAGGTTCGAGGCGTGCAAGTCGCCGGAGGCTTCGCCGGCAATGAGGTAGTATTTCATAGAGGAAATAGTCGGCCCGTCCCGTTAACCCGTGATGTCGTCCAACCCCCGGCTCTTCAACTCATTCATAAACGCATGGTGCGTCACGTCGAGCAGGCAGGGCACGATGGAGGCCCAGCCCTCGGAGAGGCGTTGCGTGTCGTTGTCGGGCTGGATGGGCGGATAGTTCAGGTACTCGCCCGTCATGCGGAAGCCTGTCGAGCCGTCGGCTAAGGAGACGCGATCGAACTCATGGATCCACCGCCCGTCGGCTTGGCGGCAGATGGTGAGGCCTTTGACGTGCGGGGTGTTGGGGACGTTCAGGTTGAGGTATGTGCCGTGCGGCAGACCGTGCTGGAGCAGGTCTTTGGCGACGCGCTGGGCCAGTCGGACGGCCTCGGAGAAGTCGGCGCCGTCGCGGTAGTGCGCCAAGGAGACGCCGAGCGAGGGGATGTCGAGCACGCAGCCCTCGATGGTGGCGCCGATGGTGCCGGAGTAGTGTACACTGAGGGCCTCGTTGCCGCCGTGGTTGACGCCTGAGACGAGCAGGTCGGGTTTGCGCTGGAGCACCTCGCTGACGGCCAACTTCACGCAGTCGGTCGGGGTGCCTGAGCAGCTGCAGATGGTCAGCCCTGCCTCTTCGGAGAGCACGCGGTAGGTGATGGGCTGTATGGTGGTGATGGCGGACGACATGCCCGAGCGTGGCCCGTCGGGAGCCATGATGAAGACGTCGCCCAAGGGGCGCATGCCCTCGGCCAGCGCACGGATGCCGCGTGCGTCGACGCCGTCGTCGTTAGATATCAATATCAGGGGTCGCTGATTCATATTATATCCTTCTTTTTTATAGGGGCGCAAAAGTGGAAGATTAATCGGGAATGATTAGGGGCAATGGCCCATGCCGCGGGGAGGATATGCGAAAGTATATGCGTGTGCACCCCTACTTTTACCCCCGAAATGACCCTCTTCCTTCCCTCCTCCTCTCCCTCATGATCGACTTTCCGCTACATACCGCCCTCGGCCTGACGCTCATCGGGCTTTACTCCATCTCCGTGCTCGGTTTGGTACTCGTCGTCTTGCTCGAGAATCGCAATCCGCTCAAGACCATCCCGTGGATCATCGTCCTGTTGATGCTGCCTGGCGTGGGGCTCATTTTCTACGTCGTCTTTGGGCAAGACAACCGCCGGCGGCGCATCATCTCGCGGCGCACTTACCGACGCATCATGCGCCCCTTGCGTGCCGATGCGCCGCGGCAGGACAAGTGCGTCGTGCCGCCCACTTATCGCCCACTGATGAACATGCTCAACCGGAATGGGCGTACGCCCCTGCTCTATGGCAGTCGCATCGACATCTACACCCGTGGCGAGGATAAGTTCGACGCCTTCCTTGAGGCTCTCCGTGGCGCCCGCCATCACATCCACCTACAGTATTACATCTTCGCTGACGACGAGATCGGGCGCTGCGTGCGCCAGGTGCTCATTGAGCGGGCCCGCGCCGGTGTCGAGGTGCGTGTGCTTTACGACGATGTGGGTTGTTGGAATGTCCCCAACCGCTTCTTCGATGAGATGCGTCGCGAAGGCATTGAGGTGTACGCCTTCCTGCGCGTCGTCTTCCCGTTGCTGACCAGCAAGGTGAACTATCGCAACCACCGCAAGGTGGCCGTCATCGATGGGCGCACGGGCTTCATGGGGGGCATGAACATTGCCGACCGCTATGTGCGGGGCACGGCTTGGGGGGCGTGGCGCGACACGCATTTTCGCATCGAGGGCAAGGGCGTCCACGGCCTGCAGTCGGCCTTCCTCATCGACTGGTACGTGGTCAGCCGGCAGTTGGTCAAGGGCAAGGCTTATTACCCGAACGAGGAGTTTTTCGATGATAACCTGATGCAGATTCTGGCCGGCGGGCCTACGGGTCGGTGGCGTGTGCTGCTGCAAGCCTTCATCTTCTGCATCACCAACGCCAAGCGTTACCTCTACATCCAGACGCCCTACTTCCTCCCCACCGAAGGCCTAACGCAGGCGCTGCAGACGGCTGCGCTCGGGGGCGTGGACGTGCGCCTGATGCTTCCCGAGCGTTCGGATACGCGCAGCGCCAACTTGGCCTCGCACTCTTACCTCGAAGACATGCTCCGGGCTGGCGTCAAGGTGTATTTCTATCGCGCCGGCTTCCTGCATTCTAAGCTGCTACTCGCTGATGATGAGCTGGCTTGCATCGGGTCGGCCAACTTCGACTTCCGCAGCTTCGAGCACAACTTCGAGATCAACGCCTTTGTCTATCACCGCCCCTTTGCCGAGCGCCTCCGCCGCATGTTCATGGATGACCTCAAGGAGTGTATGCCCATTCGCGCCTCCGATTGGATGCGTCGCCCGCTGCCTCGCCGCCTGATCGAGTCGTTCCTGAGGCTCTTCTCGCCGCTGCTGTGAAGGGAGGCTACCTCTTTCTGATGATGATTCTGAAATAGGGGCATTTCCCGTTGATCGAGAGGTCGCGCTCGTCGTCGCCTTTGCGGAATCGGATGAGCTCGAATTGCCGGGGGTTGAATTTGTGCAGGAAGGTGATGGGTACGCCCATGTGCCCGGGATAATCTGAGGGGATGTCTTGGGTGCGATCCACGTTGATGCCGTCGTAATTGTCGTATCGCGGATAGACTTGCTCATTGCCGATATAGCGCTTTTTGAGGGAGAGGTTTTCGCGCCGCCGGAAGTTGTCGAGGTTGGTGAGCCAAAGGCAATTGTTGGGGGAGATGATTCTTTGTCCCGAGGGGTCGATGCGGGCTTCGGTGCCATAGAGGGCGTAATGTTCGGGCACGATGAAGCCGGAGATGCCGCGGCCGAGGTTCACCCCGAGCCAGGCGCGGTTGTCTTGGATGAGGCGGAAGATTTCCTTGTAGGTAAGGGCGTTGATGTTGCCGATGATGAGGAAGGATTTTTCCCATCGGATGAGTTGAGCCACGTACTCGCGGAAGAGGGAGAAGGGGGGATTGGTGACGACGATGTCTGACTGGCGAAGCAGGTCTACACTCTCGGGGCTGCGGAAGTCGCCGTCGCCGCGGAAGTAGGTGAGGTCGGCCGTGGTGGGGGTGTTGCCGGAGAGTTCGTGGCCGGTGTACTCGAAGAAGAAGCCGCGTTCGGAGGGTGCCGTGTCGAAGAGATCCTGGGTCTGCTCCTTGTAACAGGCCGCAATGAGCTTCTTGAGCCCCAGCTCGCGGAAGTGGTCGACGAAGTAGCGGAAGAAGTTGCTGGTGCGCGGGTCGTCGCAGTTGCAATAGACCGTCTTGCCGCGGAAGTGACTCTTGTAGTGCTGCAGCTCGCTTTCGATGTCCTTGAGCTGCGTGTAGAACTCGTCGTTCTTCAGCTTCTTGGCTTTCTGCAGCAGTTCGTTGGTAGCCTGTCGTGCCATAATCTCGAGTCGTTATTTGGATGCCTTGGTGAGCTGATTGAAGAGGTCGCTCCCCAGCACCCGTAGCGAGGTTTTTGCAATCTCCATCATCACCTCCGATATGCCGTCGGCGCTCCATCTTCCTCCTGCCCCTTGCGTGTATATGGACGCGGCCTGAAGCATGATCGTCTTGTCGCCGTGCGTGACGAACTTGTTTTCGCAGAGGTTCGTGTTGATCGGCATGCCATAGTTGGCCGCCGTCAGCCGGTCTAATCGGTTCAGCATTCCTGAATGGTATTCGAGCGTCACTTGCCTGCCATCAGGTCGGCTGACGGAAATGGTTTCTGTGAGGACATTCGAGCCTTCCAAAAACAGCACGTAGGGGAAATGCGACTCGGAGAGCATCAGGTTAGCGATCTCCGCGATGTTTTTGTGCGAACGTTCGATGGCGTTGCCGGCTTTCATCAGGTCATGGTCTTTCTTTTTCCCCACAAGTCTGCCGGCTCGGATGTTCTCGATGTCCTTCCCCTGGTGTTTGGCTTCAGCCACAAGAACGATCCTCCAGTTTCCCCGGTCGTCTTTCACCTCGACGAGCCCGCCGTCGGGGATGATTTCCGCATTCAGCACGAAAAGCGTCTGCCCCAGTTCCGGGTCGATCCTCCGCAATGCCGCATTGATCTCCTCCTTTCGGATGCTCTTCCGGTGCCTAAAAGACAGCTGCGGATAGGCATCTTGAAGGCGTTTTACGACAAGTTGCGTCACATCGGCCACGGTCGTATCATGCCGTTTGGCCTCGTCGCCGAATATGCCTACCGCACCTTCCGATGCCTCGTGCTGGGTCGTTAACCGATTTGATTGATTCTTCTTCGACATGGGGGATGGTTTATATTAATAGTTAATGATCACGTCCGAGGACTCCCTCGGCTGATCATTAGCCACAGTGTCTTACCTCAGACGGTCGCCTCCACGTTCCAAACGAAGGCGCGGAGGCCGAGTTGGTCGGAGCGTGTGTCGAGGTCGCGGAGGGCTTCCAACAGACGGGGGACAACGGCGTCGTCGACGATGGTAAGGATGGCCTCGTTCATGGCGGGCCAGGCATGCGAACCGAGATGTGGGTCGCCCGTGCGGGTGCCGCGTCCGGTGATCTGCCCGAAGGCCGTGTAGCCGCGGCAGTTGAAGTGGGTGAGGATCGTGAGGACGTCGTCGTGGTGGGCCTGATCGCAGGCGATGAATACGGATTTCATAAGGTAGCGGGATAGAGAATAAAGGGTGGAGGGTAGTAATAGATAAGAAGAGGCTCCAAAATTCACTGCATTTTGGGACTAACCCGAGGGAGCGCTCCGAAATTCACTGCATTTTGGGACTAACCCGAGGGAGAGGCCCGAAATTCACTGCATTTTGAGGGTCAACCTGAGGGAGAGCCCCGAAATTCACTGCATTTTGGGACTAACCCGAGGGAGAGGCCCGAAATTCACTGCATTTTGAGGGTCAACCTGAGGGAGAGCCCCGAAATTCACTGCATTTTGGGACTAACCCGAGGGAGAGGCCCGAAATTCACTGCATTTTGAGGGTCAACCTGAGGGAGAGCCCCGAAATTCACTGCATTTTGGGACTAACCCGAGGGAGAGGCCCGAAATTCACTGCATTTTGAGGGTCAACCTGAGGGAGAGCCCCGAAATTCACTGCATTTTGGGACTAACCCGAGGGAGAGGCCCGAAATTCACTGCATTTTGAGGGTCAACCTGAGGGAGAGCCCCGAAATTCACTGCATTTTGGGACTAACCCGAGGGAGAGGCCCGAAATTCACTGCATTTTGAGGGTCAACCTGAGGGAGAGCCCCAAAATTCACTGCATTTTGGGCCTAACCCGAGGGAGCGCCCCGAAATTCACTGCATTTTGAGGGTCAACCTGAGGGAGAGCCCCAAAATTCACTGCATTTTGGGCCTAACCCGAGGGAGCGCCCCGAAATTCACTGCATTTTGAGGGTCAACCTGAGGGAGAGCCCCAAAATTCACTGCATTTTGAGGGTCAACCCGAGGGAGAGCCCCGAAATTCACTGCATTTTGAGGGTCAACCTGAGGGAGAGCCCCATTCCGAGGCTCATTTTGGAGCTTCACCCGAAGGAGCGCCCCATTCCGAGGCTCATTTTGGGGCCTTACCCGAGGGAGAGCCCCATTCCGAGGCTCATTTTGGGGCCTTACCCGAGGGAGCGCCCCATTCCGAGCCTCATTTTGGAGCTTCACCCGAGGGAGAGCCCCATTCCGAGGCTCATTTTGGAGCTTCACCCGAGGGAGAGCTCCATTCCGAGGCTCATTTTGGGGCTAACCTGAGGGAGAGCCCCATTCCGAGGCTCATTTTGGGGCTTCACCCGAGGGAGCGTCCCCTCCTTACCTTTATATATGAGCGAAAAATCGTGCGCCCCGACGAGGGAAAGGCGGCGAATGGGGGATGTCAATCGGGCGCCTTCGTGATGAGGTGCTTGTGCGCCTGATAGTAGTCGTCCATCTCGCGCGTGCGGCGCAGCTTGCGGCGTTGGCGCTTGATGCCAATGCCAGCGAAGGTGCAGTAGAGCACGGGCACGAGCAGCAGCGTGAGGATGGTGGAGACGGAGAGGCCACCGATGACGGAGACACCCATCGGGCGCCACATCTCGGAGCCTTGCCCCCGGCCGAAGGCCATCGGCACCATGCCGAGGATGGTCGTCATGGTCGTCATCAACACGGGGCGCAGGCGGCTCTTGCCGGCCGTCACCACGGAGTTCTTCACCGCCCGACCGCGCTCGCGGCAGAGGGTGATGTAGTCGATCAGCACGATGCCGTTCTTCACCACGATGCCGATCAACATGATGGCGCCGAGGAGGCTCATCACGTTCAGCGTCGTCCGCGACAGGAAGAGGGCCATCAGCACGCCGCTCACCGCGAAGGGCACGGAGAACATGATGATGAAGGGGTACGTCAGCGATTCGAACTGCGCCGCCATGACGATGAAGACGAGCACGATGATGAGTAAGGCCAAGATGCCGAGGTCGGAGAAGGAGTCTTGCTGATCCTCGTACGAGCCGGCGGCTTGGATCTTCACATTGCCCGGCGTCTCCATGCGCTCGATCAGCTTTTTCCCTTCGGCCACGACGGTGCCAAGCGGCGCCCCGGGCTTCGGCACAGCGGAGACGGTCACGATGCGTTCGCGATCCTTGCGCTCGATGGTGGGCGGGGCGAAGCGCTCCACCACGGTGCCCACGTCGCGCACCCGCACGGCGCGGCCCTGGTTGTTGTAGATGCGGATGTCTTCAATGTCCTCAAGGCTGGTGCGATACTCCGGTGCGTAGCGCACGACGATGTCCGACTCCGTGCCGTCCTCGCGGTATTGCGAGGCGGTGTAGCCATTGATGCGGTTGCGCAGGTACGAGCCGGCGGTGGAGAGGTTGAGGCCTTGCAGGGCGAGCTTCTCGCGGTCGAAGTCCACTTGATACTCGGGCAGGTAATCGCCGCGGCTGATGTTCACCTCCGAGACGCCATCGAGCTTCAGCAGCTCAGCGCGCAGCTCCTGCGCCAGCTGGTCGGTCGTGGCCATGTCGTAGCCATAGATCTCAAAGTCGGCCGTAGCCTGCCCGCCCATGCCGCCGTTGTCGCCGCCGGGCACGACTTTCGTCTTCGTGAACTCGGGGTACGCCTTCAGGTCGTCACGCATCATGTCGCCAATCATCGCCTGCGATCGTTTGCGTTCACTGGCTTTCGTAAGGCTAAAGTTGAAGGTGATGATGTGCGACCCGTTGTCGCGTATCGCGGCGAAGGTGTTCGTGGCGTCGGCCTGCCCCACGGCATAGCTGCAGACGGTGATCTCGGGATATTTCTTCAGCCAATCCGCCGTCAGTTTGGAGGCCAACTCTTGGGCTACCTCCTTGCGTGTGCCCACGGGCAGTTCCAGCTTGGCGGTGATGTAGCCGTTGTCTTGCTGGGGGAAGAATTCGGTGCCGATGGAGCGTGCGCAGAGCAGACTGAGCACGAAGAAGGCAATGCACATGAGTACCATGAGCCGCCGGTGGCATACGGCCCAACCAAGGAGGCGTGCGTAGCCCGCATCAAGGGCGTCGAGGGCGCGTTGGATGGGGCGATAGAAGGCTCGGAAGAGCTTCGAGGGTTTACGTTGCAGGCGCAGCAAGCGCGAGCAAAGCATCGGCGTGAGCGAGAGGGCGGCCACGGTGGAAACGACCATGATGACGCACATCATCCAGCCCAACTGCTTGAAGAGTACGCCCGTCATGCCCGTGACCATCGTCAGGGGGAAGAAGACGGCGATCATCGTCAGCGTGGAAGCGATGACGGAGATGGCCACCTCGTTCGTGCCATGCACAGCCGCCTGCGACGGCGCCGCGCCACGCTCAATGTGCGTCGTGACGTTCTCCAAGACCACGATGGCGTCGTCCACCACCATACCGATGGCGATGGAGAGCGAGGAGAGCGAGACGATGTTGATCGTGTTGCCCGTGATGGCTAAGTAGATGAACGAGGCAATGAGCGACAGCGGGATGGTGATCGAGATGATCAGCGTGGCCCGCCAGCGGCCGAGGAAGAGGAAGACGACGAGCACAACGAAGAGCAGCGCGTAGAGCACCGTCTCCGTGAGGCTGTCTATCGTCTCAAGGATGTTCTCCGACGAGTCCCAGATGATACCCAGCTTCACGTCGGGCGGCAGCGTCTTCTGTAGCTCGGGCAGCTTGGCCAGCACCTGCTTGGCGATGTTGACGGAGTTGGCGCCCGACTGCTTCTGTATGATGATCGTGCCGCCGCGCACGCCGTTGGTGTAAGCCTCCTGCGTGCGTTCCTCCACGGTGTCGACCACCCGCGCCACGTCGCGCAGGTAGACGTTGGCGCCACCGACCGTCCCGACTACGATGTTTTCCATCTCGCGGGCGTCCTTAAACTCACCCTCCACACGCAGCGCATACGTCTCGTTGCCGATATCGAAGCTGCCGCCAGGGATGTTGCGGTTCTCCGCGCCGATGATGGCGCCAATGCCCTCGACGGTCAGGTTGTAGGCCTCCAATTTGGCAGGGTCGCAATAGACTTGGATCTGGCGCTTGGGTGCGCCGGTGATCGAGACCGTGCCCACACCGGGGATGCGCGCCAAGGGGTTGGCCACGTTGTCGTCGAGAATCTTGTAGAGCGCCGCCTGACTCTCCTTGGCCTCGACGGAGAGCAGGAGGATGGGGATCATGTCTGACGAGAACTTGAAGATGATCGGCGTCTCGGCGTTGTCGGGCAGCTGCGATTTGATCATGTCGAGCTTGTCGCGCACGTCGTTCGTGATCACGTCGATGTCGTTGCCATACTCAAACTCGAGCTGGATGAGCGACAAGTTCTCCGACGAGCGCGAGGTGATATGCTTCAGGTTGCTGACGGTGTTGAGCGTATTCTCAAGCGGCCGGGTGACGTTCGTCTCAATGTCCGACGCACTGGCGCCGGGGTAGTAGGTCAGCACCATGATGGTGTTCGTTTCGATGTCCGGATAGAGGTCTACCGGCAGGCGGGATAGGGAGAAGAGCCCGAAGATGACGATCGCCAGAAACGTGAGGCTCGTCATGATCGGTTTCTTTACAGCTCCTTCGTATAGGCTCATAACAATCTAAAATCGAAAAACTAACAACTAAAAATGCAGGGGAACATGTTGGCGGTAACTCGCATGTACCTATTCGTTTTTCCCTTTTCGTTTTTAGTTCTGAATCACTTCTACTTGCGCGCTATCCTTGACGGCCGATTGGTATTGCCCATCTATCACGACATCAGCTTCGCTGTCTAATCCCGAGAGCAGCTCGTAGCGATCGCCCAAGCGGCGACCCAGCTCCACCGTGCGGTGGAAGATGCGTCCGTCGCGAAAGACGTACACATAGCGCTCACCCGATCCGGCCTGCTTGATGATGGCCTTGTCGGGGACGACGATCCGCTCCGTCGCGCCGAGGTTGAGCGTCACACGGGCAAACATGCCCGGTCGCACACGCAAGTCGCGGTTGGGCAGCTGGATCTCTACGGCAAACGTGCGCGTGGCAGCGTCCACCGTCGGGTGGATGAGGCTGATGGTGCCCTCGAACGTCTCGTCGGGGTAGACGTCGAGCGTTACATCTGCCTTCGAGCCCTTCTTCAGGGCGGCGAAGAGCCCCTCCGAAACGTTGATCAGGAGCTTCGCAGGCACAATCTGCGCGATGGTCAAGACGGGCTTTGCGCCGCTGTACATGTCGCCGTTGTCGTAGTTGCGTGCTGTGACGACGCCGCTGATGGGGCTCGTCAGCGTGGTGTTGCGCTGCAGGTTGCGGTAGGCCGTTTCGCTCACGTCGAGGCTCGTCTTCGAGGCCTCCCACTGCGAGCGCGAGACGCCGCCCACCTTATATAGTTCGTCCAAGCGGCGGAAGTCGGCGCGGAGATTTTCCATCTGCAACTGTTGCTGGCGGAGGCTGGCAGCATCCATCTGCACAAGCGCCTGCCCGCGGCTGACGCGGTCGCCCACCTCCACATTGATGCGCTCGATGCGTACCGGCATGGAGGGCGCAATGTTGTTCGTGACCTGCGCCTCGACGGTGGCCGTGTACGTCTCCACCTGCTCCACCTGCTCCCGTACGGCGGCGCCTAACTTCACCTTGGGCAGGGCTTCTTGCTCAGTTTCTTTAGACTCTTTTCCTCCGCCCGAGCAGGCTGCGGTAGCCGCGGCAAGCAGCAGTGTGGCCGTCAACCGGATGATCGTTTCTCTATTCATTGTCTTGTTCTATTTATTTCTTGATTGATCGGATAAGCAGCGCCGCTACTTCTCATCACTACTTACTCCCTTCCCTAACGCCTTGTCTAAATCGGCGCGTGCGGTGAGGTAGTCGTAGATGGCTTGGTGGTAGGCCAGTTCGGCTTGTGTGAGCGCCACCTCGGCATCGTTCAGCTCGAGGATTGTGCCCATGCCCACCTCGTAACGTTTGCGGGCAATCATCCGGCCTTTTTCGGCCTGGTGTACGCCCTCGCGGTTGCTCGCTTGTTGCTCATAAGCTGCCGCCATCTTGTCCCGACAGCTTTGCACGAGCATGCCTAACTGGCGTTCGGCGTTGAGGCGTGTCTCGCGGAGCTGCCGCATTTGCAGGCGCACCTTGCGCAGCTTGGGGTAATTCGAGGCCTTGAAGAGCGGCACATTGACGCTGAGCGCGACGAACGAGTAGGGGTACCACGCGTAATGGCCGATGCGGAAATCGTTGTTCATCGAGCTATAGGTGTAGCTGTACGAGGCGCCGACGGTGGGCAGGAAGCTCGCTTTCGTCAGGCGTTCGTTGCGGCGCAGCAGCTCCATGTTGAGGTCTAATTGGCGCAGGTCGCTGTTGTTCTCGAGGTCTTCCGCGAGGCCATCGCTGGCCGCCATGCGCCCCTCGTAATCTGACAGATTACCGCTGGCCACCATGGCGGGCTCATCGGCCAACCCGAGCAGCACGCGCAGTTGCAGCCCCGCCAGCGCCACGCCGTTGCCAGCCGAGACGAGCCCCGGCTTGAGGCTGCGCACCTGTACATCGGCGCGGATGCGGTCGTATTCGCTCACGCTACCCACCTTGAATCGCTCGTCCACCATCTGCTGGTTGGCCTCCGCCTGCGCGTACGCCTTGCGGAGCACTCCGTAGCTATCCTGCGCCAACAGCAGCTGATAGAAGGCCTTCGTCACCTCGTTCACCAATCCGATGCGCGAGGCCCGCGCCTTCTCCACAGCCAGCTCAATGTCGGCCTCCGTCAGCCGGATGCTGCGATAGAGCGCCGGTGCGAAGAGCGGCAGGTTGACGGTCACGCCGCCCGAATACGAGTTGTCCGTGCCCATCTGAATCTTGGTGGACTGCCCGCCAAACTGCATCACCATCGTTTGCTTCTTCAGCGTCCGCGAGTACGACGCGCTGAGCGACGCCTCGGGCAGCAGTCCGGCTTGCGCCTCGCGTCGCGCCTCGCGTTTGAGCGCGACATCATAATCTGCCACGCGGATCGTCGGACTCTCCGTGAGCGCGATTCGTATGGCTTCGTCTAAGTTCAGGCGCAGCGTGTCCGGCGCCTGATGTGTCTCCTTGTCCTGTGCCGCAAGGCTGCCAGGGCTCATCATCAGGGCGGCAAGAAGCAGAGTTTTGTAGAATGGCATATAATAAATGTGTAAGTGAGGGAATCGGAATTGGCCGCAAAGGTAGGACAGTACTTATGGGCCGGCAATGATTCGGTTCATTGAATTTCATGCGCTCGGTTTATGATCGATTGAAGATGAACATGCCCCGGCTGGCTGTTCACCATCCGCTGGCACCTGTTGGGGCATTGCTTTGCGATTCATTTATGAACGAATCTGGGTTCGCATTTTCGTTGTTCCTCGGAGGTATTATCCCATGCTGTTTTTCATTTATGTGCACGCACGGGGTAGTAAAATAGACTATGAACATATTTATGTGTGTGCATGAAATATTAAATACGATATTATTCATCTTCATGTGCGTGCACGAAATACCTAATAGAATCTTATTCATCTCCATATGCGCACACGAAGATATGTATACAATTCTATTCAGATCAATGTGCATACACGCGGTTATGAATATAGTTTTATTCGTATCAATGTGTATGAATTATCAGTATAAGAATAGATTATACATTATCATATGCACACACGGAGATTTTAATAAAGTATTATTATATATGTGCATGCATGAAGATGAGAATAACGTTTTATTCATCTCTATATGCATGCACGAAAGGATTAATAAAATCGTATACAACTTTATGTGTATGCACGAAGATATGAACGCAAAGCCGATGAAACCCTTGTGGACGATAGATGGTCTCGCCCGATTTGCGGTGATGCGTATACGATGCGTATCACCGCATCCGCCATGTCAGAGGGAAGTAAAATCTGGGCGCAGGTTGTCCCTCGACTGCTTTCGGAAATAAGAATACATGGATTAATGCCCCCGCCTTTTCCGACGGGTAATGATCAAAGAGGTAGGCCGGCAAATGGATGTAGGGCATGCGTTCGATCTTCTGGCTCCGAGCTCCCGGATGTGGCCACGCAACTGATTGAAGATTACATACATCGACGGTATTAACCGGAGCCGAAAGCTTGTTTCGACTTGGCTTGTCGATCACCTTTTGTCTATTTTTGCGCACAAATCCAATGAAAGTGTGCAGTGAATCATGGCCGTATCCGTCTCAAAAACGCGTGATGTCTTGGTAGATGTCGCGCGTCAACTTTTTGCCCGCATGGGCTTCCACAATACCACGATGAACGACATCGCACAGGCTTCGCAAAAGGGCCGACGCACGCTTTACACCTATTTCAAGAGTAAAGACGACGTGTTCGACGCCGTCGTCGAGGCTGAGCTCGACAAGCTCGTGGACTCCCTCACGGAGATCGCCGCGCGCCAGCTGCCAGCCGATAAAAAGTTGATTACGTACATCTACATGCGCCTGCACGCCGTCAAGGCCATCGTCTTCCGCAACGGCACCCTGCGCGCCAGCTTCTTTCGCGACATCTGGCGGGTGGAAAAAGCACGCAAAAAGTTCGACCTCCGCGAGACGGAAATCCTCCGCAACATCCTCAACGATGGCGTCAACGAAGGCCTCTTCCGCATCACCGATGTCGACATGACGGCCAACATTCTGCACCATGCCCTCAAAGGCCTCGAAGTGCCCTACATCCGCGGCCACATCAATCGCTGGGGCAGGAGCCGAACCATCGAGCGACAGAACGTAATGAACATCATATTCAATGGAATCAAAGTCAATCACGATGTATATTAATGCAACCGGATTCTATGTTCCCGAACAACGGATCCCCAACGCCTACTACACGGAAAAGACCGGCCTCGGCGACGAATGGATCGTGCAACGCACCGGCATCCGAACACGCTCGCGCGCTGGCGCCGACGAAAATATCAACACGATGGGCCTCGAAGCCATCCACGACGCCCTGCCGCGCCTGCCTTACGACATCCATGAGGTGGATCTCCTCATCGCCGCCACCTACTCCCCCTACGACACCGTCGGCACCGCCGCCCACGTGGCCCAGCACCGCTACGCCATCCCCCACGCCAAAGCCTTCATGCTCTCCTCCGCTTGCTCGTCGTTCATCAACGCGCTCGAGGTCGCCGAGGGCTACTTCGCTATGGGGAAGGCCCGCCGCGTACTCATCATCGGGGGTGATAAGAACACGGCTTACAGCAACGATGACGACCCGAAGTCGGGCCACCTCTGGGGCGACGCCGCTGTCGCTTTCTTCCTCTCCAACGAACGCGTCGCCGACACCGATAGCGAGATTTTGGACGTCTACACCGAAGCCCTCGGCACCGTTGGTAAAGGCCCCGAGAGCATCCAGCTGCGCCCCCGCGACGGCGGCATACGCATGCCTGAAGGCAAAGACGTCTTCCTGCAAGCCTGCACCTATATGCCACAAAACGCCCTCCGCCTGCTTCAGGGCCACGGCTACACCTTCGACGATCTCAGCTACCTCATCGGTCACCAAGCCAACATGCGCATCCTGAGGAATATCGCCAGCAGCAACCATATCCCCGAGGAGAAGATCCTCAGCAACATCGCCGAGCTTGGCAACACCGGATCGGCCAGCAGCGCTCTTGTCTTCGCTCAGAACCGCGAACGGTTTCGGCGCGGCGACTTAGTTTGCCTCACCGTCTTCGGAGGTGGCTATTCCGCTGGCGCCACACTGATCAGAATCTGATTTCATCGGTGTATCTGGCAAGGATGGCTGGCGTCCCCTGGCGCATTGATCTTCTTTTGCTTCTTTTCTTCCATCAAGGGAAGAAAAGAAGGTCCCCCCCCCTTGATTAATCCCCATTTAAACGACGTACAACAATGAAATTATTAGAAGGAAAAGTCGCCCTCATCACGGGCGCCGCACGCGGCATTGGTAAATCCATCGCCCTGCGTTTCGCTTCGGAAGGAGCAGACATCGCATTCACCGACCTCGTCATCGACGAAAACGGTCTAGCCACAGAAGAAGAGATCCGTGCCCTTGGCGTACGCGTGAAAGGCTACGCCTCGAACGCCGCCAACTTCGACGAGGCCCACAAGACGGTCGAGGAAGTCGTGAAAGACTTCGGCGGCGTGGACATCCTCGTCAACAATGCAGGCATCACGAAAGACGGCCTGATGCTTCGCATGAGCGAGGCCCAATGGGACGCCGTGATCGGCGTCAACCTCAAGTCAGCCTTCAACTTCGTCCACGCCTGCGTACCCGTGATGATGCGTCGTCGCAACGGCAGCATCATCAACATGGCCTCCGTAGTGGGTGTCCACGGAAACGCCGGCCAAGCCAACTACGCCGCCTCGAAGGCTGGCATGATCGCTCTGGCCAAGTCCGTAGCGCAAGAGATGGGTCCGAAGGGCATTCGTGCTAACGCCATCGCCCCCGGCTTCATCGAGACGGCCATGACGGCAGCCCTGCCCGACAGCGTGCGAGAGGAGTGGAAGAAGAAGATTCCACTGCGTCGTGGCGGCACCCCGGACGACGTCGCCGACGTGGCTGTGTTCCTTGCCTCTAGCCATTCGTCCTACGTCTCTGGCCAGGTCATCCAAGTGGACGGCGGCATGAACATGTAGTCGCACTATCGATTATTGCATCAGAGAGGGGGAAGGGCCGTGGCCTGATCTCCCTCTCGTGCTTTTATCACACACATAGCGAAAGATGTCCAAACTCAACATTGACCAAAAGACGGTTATCGAACTGTTCTCCGACAAGCGGTCGGACTTTTTGATTCCCGACTATCAGCGCCCCTATGCCTGGAGCGAAAGCGAATGTCAGACCCTTTGGGACGACCTCTTCGCCTTCGCCATTCCGGACAACAACATCGAGCACTTTAATGATGATTCTGACGAATACTACCTCGGCCCCATCGTAACCTTTGAAAACAAACAAGGAAAGCAAGAGGTCATCGACGGACAGCAGCGCCTCACCACTTTGTTGCTCCTGTTGCGTGCCTTTTATGAAAGGTCTTTCAACCAAGAGGATCAGCAGACGAAGAACATGCGGGAGATGATCGAGCAGTGCATATGGAAGACCAATGCGTTTAAGGAGGCGAACAAAAACGCACTCAAGATTGACTCTCAAGTGGCCACGGATGAAGACAAGGGTGAGTTCCTTGAGATCCTGAAAAGTGGTCAGGTAGACGATGGATTCAAAAGTAGATATGCAGAGAACTACCGCTTCTTTGAGAAGAAGATCGATGCCTTTTTGAGCCACTATCCGAGCTATTTCCGCTACCTGCCCGTGCGCATCCTGAACAACTGCATCCTGCTGCCCATCGAGGCCGATAATCAGGACACCGCGCTGCAAATCTTTTCCACCCTCAACGACCGCGGCAAACCGCTCTCGGACGCTGACATCTTCAAGGCGCAGTGCTATAAACACTACGCGGCGATGGGCCAAAAGGACGTCTTCATCGACCGCTGGAAACGGTTAGAGGAGTCTGCCTTGTCCACCTTTAGAGAGTCAGCCGGTGGATCGCCGATGGACGAGCTTTTCACGCGCTACATGTACTATCAGTTGGCCTTGCAGGGCAACACGAACACGTCGACGGAAGCCCTCCGCAAGTTCTACGAGCGGGACAATTACGCCCTCCTCAAAAAGGAGCAGACGCTCGAGCACATCGAAGCCTTGGCTGACTTTTGGAGCGACGTGCGCACCCAAAACAAGGAGCGCTTCTCGGACAAGATCCTGCGCCGCCTCTTCGTGCTGAACCACGCCCCCAACAGCATGTGGACTTACTTCGTCTCG
>MIQB01000015.1 GCA_002890585.1 Tannerella sp. oral taxon 808 | reverse complement strand
TCGTGGCCGCCCTGCTGCGGTGGCGCCGGCGTGGGCAGACGTCGCGGCTGCGGCACTCCACACTGGTGCGTCGCTACGTTGTAGCCACCGCGCTCTCGGCCGCCGCGCTGCTGACGTTGACGTGGGCGAAGGGCGGATTCCGGACGGCTTACGAATCGATGCAGGGGTCGTACACCCACACGTGCGTCACGCCGATGTACACCGTCTTCGGGACGTTTTATTACGACTGCATCCGCGATGCGGAGACGTTCACGCCCGAGGTGGAGCGGCAGATCGAGCAGTGGATGGCTGCCGATCGCTCGGATCGCATGATGGCCAACGCGGACACGCTGATGCCTGACTCGGTGGTGCGCCGGCATGGCATCATCATCCTGGCTGAATCGTTAGAGAGCTGGGTGCTGGAGCGCACCGTGGAGGGGCAGGAGCTGACGCCGCGGCTGAACGCGCTGCTGCGGGATTCGCTGACGATCTACGCGCCGCACATCTTGTCGCAGGTGAAGGGCGGGCGCTCGATCGACGCGCAACTGATGATCAACACCGGCCTGCTGCCGATCGAGAACGGCGCTTACAGCCTGAAGTATCCGCACACGACGTACCCCTCGTTGGTGCAGGCGATGAAGGAGGCGTATGGCGCCGAGGCGGTGCGGGCGTATGTGTTGACGGGCGACAAGCCGATGGTCTGGAACCAGGCCGTTATTGAGCCGGTCTTCGGTTACGACAGCTTGATCTCGAAGGCCAGCTTCGTGAACGACGAGCCGGTGGGGCCGCGTTACCGTCCGCAGATCGGTGACGTGTCGCTGATGCGTCAGATCGCAGACAAGATCGTCCGCGGCGAGGCGTGGGACGCGCGCCGGCACATGCTTCTGCAATGCGTCACCTACTCCGGCCACTTCCCCTTCGCCCTGCCCGAGCGGCTGCGCGAGGTGCGCTTCTCCGGCCGCTTCCCCGAGCGCATGCGCGACTACATGGCCACGGCGCGCTACACCGATCGCGCCATCGGCCTCTTCATCGACCGATTGAAAGCCGAGGGCATCTACGACAGCACACTCATCATCATCACGGGCGACCACGAGGGCCTCGGAGAGATGCGCCGCGCGTGGTGCGAGAGCGCGGGCGGGCGCGGCATCGTGTCGGAGCGGCCGATGGTACCCCTCATCATCCTGAATGCACCGCGCGGCATGCGCATCGAAGCGGTCGGCGGCCAGATCGACCTCTACCCCACCCTGCTGCGCCTGTTCGGATTGCAGCGTTACGCCTGGCGTGGCATGGGGCGCAGCCTGACCGACCCGACGCGTCCGCCGGTGGCCGTCGATCCACACGGCCGCGTCTACGGCCTCACCGATTCAGGTGGAGATCGGGAAGAGCGCGTCGGTCGTTTTCAGCGATCCCCAGACGCTGTCCGTGAAGTCTCGGAGGTTACCCACCAACAGGTAGCTGTCGGGCGGGATGGCTGTGTAGTACGTCCGGAAATACATCAGGTTGCAGACCAACAGCGCGTCCATCAGCACGGCCATGACCCACGTCGTCCGTTCCATCCGCCACACCACGAGCGGTAGCAACAGCACGAGTACCACGAGCGTGGCCGAGAGATACGTTTCCGCCATCGAGAAGGACCGGAAGGTGGAGGCGGCGCACCAGCTGACGTCAAACCACATCAGTTTGAACCACAGTAACCCGAACATCAACGCGAACCGGCGCCGGTTCGTCCGTTCGGTGGGGGAGGCGAAGAGGGGCCTCCGGCTGACAAGCATTTTCTTATTCCACATCATTATTCAAAACGTGTCTTCCGCGCGGTTAGATCGGCTTGCCGATGTGCGTTTCGGACGGCGGCAAAAGTAAAATCATGGAGGGAGGGACAATCCCCGCCGCCCATTCCGCCGCCTCGCCGCGCGCCAGCTCTATGTAAAAGGCCGTTCTTTGCTGCAAACAGAGGGGGAGCCGGGTAGACGACTACTTCTAACCACCTCTGACTACTTCTACTTAACCCATAAAAATCAATCGAAGATGATGAAGTATAAAATGATTGTGCTCGATGTGGACGGCACACTGCTTACGGATGAACAAACGATCAGCGCGCGGACGCGGGCGACGCTGCTCAAGGTGCAACAGATGGGTGTGCGTGTGGTGTTGGCCTCAGGCCGACCGACGCATGGGGTGATACCCTTGGCTCGGTCGCTGGAGCTGGATAAAAACGGGGGATTCGTCTTGTCGTACAACGGCGGGCAAATCATCCACATGCCGACTGACGAACGGGTGTTCGAGAAGCGAATCGACCCGGAGTTCATGGCTTACTTAGAGCGCGGGGCGCGGAAACGTGGCTTCGCAATCTTTACGTATCGCGGGGACGAGATCTTGACGAGCGATGCCCAGAACCTGCATGTGCAGCACGAAGCGGAGCTGAACGGGATGCGCATAACGGAGGTGAAGGATTTTGCCGAGGCGGTGGATTTTGCACCGTGCAAGGTGATGCTTGTCAGTGATGACGAGGCTGCACTCGTTGCCCTTGAGGAGCATTGGCGGCGCCGGTTGGCGGGCACGTTAGACGTCTTGCGGTCGGAGAAATACTACTTGGAGGTGGTGCCGGAGTTTGTTGACAAGGCCAACACGCTGAGCGTGCTCCTCGAGAAGGAGGGCATCGACCGGGCAGACGTGGTGGCTATCGGCGATGGTGTCTGCGATGTGACGATGATCCAGCTGGCGGGCCTCGGTGTGGCGATGGGCAACGCGCAGGATTCGGTGAAGGTGTGTGCCGATGTGGTGACACTAACGAACGCCGAGGACGGCGTGGCCGTGGCGTTAGAGAAGGCCATCCTGGCCGATATCCGCGACACAGCGATCCCGCTCGACAAGCTCAACGAGTCGGGGCGGCATGCACTGATGGGCAACCTCGGTATACAGTACACCTACGCCGCGAAGGGTCGCGTGGAGGCTACTATGCCGGTCGATGAGCGCACGCGGCAGCCGTTCGGCATCTTGCATGGGGGCGCGTCGCTGGCATTGGCTGAGACGGTGGCCGGTCTCGGTTCGATGATCCTCTGCCAGCCGGACGAGATGATGGTCGGCATGCAGGTGAGCGGCAACCACGTCTCCTCGGCGCATGAGGGCGACACGGTGCGGGCCGTGGCCACGGTGATTCATCAGGGCCGCTCGTCGCACGTCTGGGATGTGAATATCTACACCTCGACAGACAAGCTCGTCTCGTCCGTGCGGGTGGTCAATAGCGTGATGAAGAAGCGGTGAGCCATGATGGAGATTGAAGAGCAAAAACTTCCGTACCATTTAGGTGCAAAGGATGTGGTGCTGCTCGTCGAAGAGCTGCACAAGCGCGGCTATGAACGCCTCCGCTTCTTTGGCTACGTGTCGCCGAACGGAGTCGCCTATCGTGTGCATATCCTGCGCAAGGAGGATGTGGATTGGACGGGATACTTTGAATATCACTCCGAGACGTTTCAGAAGCATCTGCTTTGGTACAGTTCTGTGGGAAGTCGTTGCTGTGGCATATCGCCGGAAGCGCTGGCCAACGCCTTTGCGACTTACTACCCGGAGCTACTGCAAGCCGGTAAGGGGAAGGATCCGGAGTATGTCTTTTGGTTCCGGAAAGTCGTCTGGCTGGCGCACCGCGGCGCCTTCCCCATCGGCTACGAGAGCTATATGGATTGCCGCGAAAAAGGCTGCCTCCCGTGCGTGGGCATGAACGACAAGGATTGGGTGCTGCCCATGCCGCCCACGGGCGAGCATCGTCACCTCGAACCCTATTACCGCTTCTACAAAGGCGAATCAGCCAATCCGCACGCGCTGCACACCGTCCGGCATAACATCTGGGCACATGAGCAGCGCTTCGAGCGGCTGTGGGCCATGTTCACGGAGCAGGAATGGGAGGCATACTTCAAAGGGTACGAGGCCCTGCCATACATCGCCTACCAGCATCACCCCGCTGTCGGCCGAAAAGAGGGACACTTCCGGCGTTACATGGACATCCACTTGCCCTTCCGCCTGCTCCCCGTCTTGCCGCATTGCCATTACTATAAAGGTGAACTCCGGAACCCCTATCCCGATGATGGCACGGCCAAGGCGCAACGCCTCGGGTGGGATGAGGAACGCTCCGAATACTATCTCGGAGTGAAAGCCGCGTCCTACTAAGCGCTATATATAAAGGTATAGGGGGAAGCTCCACCCCCTAATCCCTCTATTTTTGGCGCCGTTTTGAATCATAACACATAACCCGTAAACGATGAATTTTATAGAAGAACTGAAATGGAGGGGCATGATCCACGACATGATGCCCGGAACGGAAGAATGTTTGCAACAAGGCATGACCTCGGCATACGTCGGTATTGATCCCACGGCCGACTCACTGCATATCGGTCACTTAGTCGGCGTGATGATGCTCCGCCACTTCCAACGCGCTGGCCACCGGCCCATCGCCCTCATTGGCGGCGCTACGGGCATGATCGGCGATCCCTCGATGAAGTCCGCCGAACGCAACCTACTCGACGAGTCCACCCTCCGACATAACCAAGAGAGCATTAAACGTCAGCTGGGTAAGTTCCTCGACTTCGACTCCGACGCGCCCAACGCCGCCAAACTGGTCAACAATTACGACTGGATGAAGGATTACACCTTCCTCAACTTCATCCGCGACATCGGCAAGCACATCACCGTGAATTACATGATGGCCAAGGACTCCGTCAAGAAGCGCCTCAGCGCCGACTCGAACGTGGGCATGTCGTTCACCGAATTCTCCTACCAGCTGCTCCAGGGCTACGACTTCATGTACCTCTATCAGCACGAGAATTGCCGCTTGCAGATGGGCGGCAGCGACCAGTGGGGCAACATCACCACGGGCACGGAGCTGATCCGACGCGAGCTCGGCGGCGAGGCTTACGCCCTGACCTGCCCCCTGATCACCAAGGCCGACGGCGGCAAGTTTGGCAAGACCGAGAAGGGCAACGTCTGGCTCGATCCGCGCTACACCTCGCCCTATGCCTTCTACCAGTTCTGGCTCAACGTCAGCGATGCCGACGCGGCGAAGTACATCAAGATCTTCACCTCCCTCACCCGCGACGAGATCGCGTCCCTCGAGCAGGAGCAGGCCGACGCGCCTCACCTGCGCCCGCTTCAGAAACGTTTGGCCAAGGAGATCACCACTATGGTGCACTCCGCGGCGGAGTATGAGACGGCCGTCGAGGCCTCCAACATCCTCTTCGGCAATGCCACCTCCGACACGCTCCGCCGGCTCGATGAGCCGACGCTGCTGGCCGTCTTCGAGGGTGTGCCGCAATTCGAGATCTCTCGCGACGCGCTCTCGGCCGGCATCAAAGCCGTCGACCTCTGCACGGTGCACGCCGCCGTCTTCGCCTCGAAGGGCGAGATGCGCAAGCTGGTGCAGAATGGCGGCGTGAGCCTCAACAAGGAGAAGCTGACCGAGCCCGAGGCGCTGGTCGGCACGGATGCACTGCTGAATGGGAAGTACCTGCTCGTGCAGCGCGGGAAGAAGAATTATTACCTCCTGATCGCAAAATAGTGGTGTGAGGGTTGCGAGATTGGCGCCTGTGAATACATTTGCGGCGTCAACGCGCAATCATGTCTCATGGTGTAATGGTAGCACAACAGGTTTTGGTTCTGTTTGTAGAGGTTCGAATCCTCTTGAGACAACAATAAAACCCTCATTCCAACAACAAATCCTCGGATCCCCCTCCCCCCTCCGAGGTAGACGTCTCCGGATGATCCATTTCGCTTAAGCCCACCCTTAAGCCGGATTGTCCGGAGCGTTGTTTTATGCCCCTGCTGATCTGTCTGGGCTCCGCGATGATCCGTTTCGGACTGCCTCCTCCCGACGGGGGAAGCCCTCACCGTTTCTGATTACCTACTTCCGACAGGTGGAGGCCCTTAATCCGTTTCTGATTAATAACTCCGATGCGCTTATGGTTATGAATCCGTTTCTGATTAATAACTCCGATGCGCTTGTGGTTATGAATCCGTTTCTGATTAATAACTCCGATGCACTTGTGGTTATTAATCCGTTTCTGATTAATAACTCCGATGTGCTTATGGTTATTAATCCGTTTCTGATTAATAACTCCGATGTACTTGTGGTTATTAATCCGTTTCTGATTCGCTCCTCCCGATGGATGAAAGCCCTTAATCCGTTTCTGATTAATAACTCCGATGTGCTTGTGGTTATTAATCCGTTTCTGATTCGCTCCTCCCGACGGGTGGAAGCCCTCAAGAAAGACCCGTGCGGCTTGTTATAAGACGAAAATAGGAGCCGAGAGGACCATTCTTTGGGCTGTTTATCAAGACAAATCACCTGCCAGCCAGACGCACTCGACAGCGCCCCCTTTCTCCGCACTTTTTTGATCTACATTGCGCCCCCGAACAGAAAAACGTACACACCATAACACAAACGATTTATGAACACTTTCCTTGGAAACACGCTGCCGGACTACCCCGCTTTTGTGGCGGGGATCCGCCGCGCACCCGACCGCGGGTACACCCTCACCCCGGCGCAAACAGCCACTGCGCTGAAGAACGCCTTGCGCTACATCCCCACCGAGTTTCATGCCCAGATGGCCCCCGAGTTCATGGAGGAGCTCCGCACACGCGGACGCATCTACGGCTACCGCTTCCGCCCGGCCGGCGACCTGAAGGCCAAACCCATCGACGCCTACAAGGGCAAATGCATCGAGGGCAAGGCCTTTCAGGTGATGATCGACAACAACCTCTGCTTTGACATCGCGCTCTACCCGTACGAATTAGTGACCTATGGTGAGACGGGTCAAGTATGCCAGAACTGGATGCAGTATCGCCTCATCAAGCGCTACTTAGAAGAGCTGACCCAGGATCAGACACTCGTCATCGAGTCTGGCCACCCGCTCGGCCTCTTCCGCTCGCACCCCGAAGCACCGCGCGTGATCATCACCAACGCCATGATGATCGGGCAGTTTGACAACCTCCACGACTGGCACATCGCCATGCAAATGGGCGTGGCCAACTACGGGCAGATGACGGCCGGCGGATGGATGTACATTGGGCCGCAGGGCATCGTGCACGGCACGTTCAACACGCTCCTCAACGCCGGCCGTATGAAGCTCGGTGTGCCGCAAGACGGCGACCTGCGCGGCCATCTCTTCGTCTCCTCCGGTCTCGGCGGTATGAGCGGCGCACAGCCCAAGGCAGCCGAAATAGCCGGTGCTACGGCCATCATCGCCGAGGTGGACGCCTCGCGTATCGAGACACGCCACAGTCAGGGTTGGGTGGGGCACGTCGCCGAGAGCATCGCCGAAGCCTTCCGTATGGCCCGCGAGGCCATGGATCGGCGGGAGCCCTGCTCCATCGCCTATCATGGCAATGTGGTCGACCTGCTTGAGTACGCCGAGCGCGAAGGCATCCTCATCGAGTTGCTCTCCGACCAGACCTCTTGCCACGCCGTTTACGAGGGCGGCTATTGCCCCGTCGGCATCAGCTTCGAGGAGCGCACCCGCATGCTACGCGAAGAGCCGGAAGCGTTCCGCCAGCTCGTTGACCAGTCGCTGCGCCGACATTTCGAGGTGATCCGTAAGCTCGTGGCTCGCGGCTCCTACTTCTTCGATTACGGAAACTCCTTCATGAAGGCCATCTACGATGCCGGCGTGAAGGAGATTTCGCGTAATGGGGTAGACGAAAAAGACGGATTCATCTGGCCCAGCTACGTGGAAGACATCATGGGCCCCGAGCTGTTCGACTATGGTTACGGACCCTTCCGTTGGGTCTGCCTGAGCGGCAAACACGAGGACCTGATCAAGACGGATCACGCGGCCATGGAATGCATTGACCCCAACCGTCGCGGGCAAGACATGGACAACTACAACTGGATCCGCGATGCAGAGAAGAACCAACTTGTGGTCGGCACCCAGGCGCGCATCCTCTATCAAGACGCCGAAGGCCGGATGAACATCGCCCTTCGCTTCAACGAGATGGTGCGCCGTGGCGAGGTAGGCCCGATCATGCTCGGCCGCGACCACCACGACGTCAGTGGTACAGACTCGCCCTTCCGCGAGACGTCGAACATCAAGGACGGCAGTAACGTGATGGCCGACATGGCCGTACAATGCTTCGCCGGCAACTGTGCCCGCGGCATGAGCCTCGTGGCGCTGCATAACGGCGGCGGTGTAGGCATCGGCAAGGCCATCAACGGCGGCTTCGGCATGGTCTGCGACGGCAGCGAGCGCGTCGATCGCATCCTCCGTTCGGCCATGTTGTGGGACGTGATGGGCGGCGTAGCACGTCGTTCGTGGGCCCGCAATCCGAACGCGATGAGCACCGTCCGCGAGTTCAACCACGCCCACGCCGATGGCTACCAAATCACCGAGCCCTTCGTGGCCGATGATCAGATCATAGCACAGGCCATGAAGGCGTAAGGCGCTGATACGATGAAGCGGCTTTGCACGATAGTCCTCACCCTTCTTACAGTCTACAGTACGGCAGGCGCGCAGTCCGTTGCGGAACTCGTTGGCCGATGTATTGAACATCTAAAGGCCGGTGACAGCGTTGCATTTCGGCAGACCTACCCCCAACTTTTCATGCGATACATCGCCGAGACCTCGGATGTCAGTATGGACAGCGCCATTCGGCGGGGTGATCTGTCGGCTGTGCAGGCCGCTTTAGACAGCCTGACGACCGATCCTGAATCGGACATCGAAGCCTATTACTACCTATCGGATTCGTCGTACCATCACTTCCTCCGGGGCACCTCGCTCCGAGGGAAGTATGATCGATGGATCGACTCCGTAAAGTCCGCTCCCCACGCCGCCTTGCGCGACGAGATCTGGCGGATGCAACGCGTTGATCAGGGTGCCCGCATCTTATATCTCAATCAACCGAAGGAAACACCCGACAGCATTTGGGATAAGGTCCGCAACGAGATCCTACTTATTGACGAACAAAACACGCTGCGGGCTACGCAGATCATCGATTCATTCGGCCGATGGCCAGGGCGAGACGTCTTAGGTTATTCCGCTGACCTGACATTGTGGCTTTGTATTCAGCACGCCGACCAAAGGCCGGAGGTGGCCGTCCGCTACCTGCCGATGCTGAAAAAAGCCGTCGATGAGCGGCGGACGGATCCGATGCACTACGCTTACCTCGTCGATCGTATTCGCATGCACGAGGGTCGCGAGCAGGTCTACGGCACGCAGACGTATCGCGCGAAAACGGATGATGGTGACACGTTCTTCTTCGTGATCCCGATCGAGGACGTGGATCATGTAGACGAACGTCGCGCGGCGATGGGCATGGAGCCTCTTGCCGAATACGTCGAGTCGATGAACGCCCACTGGGATCCGGTGCAATACAAGAAGGATCTGCCCAAGATCTGGGAGTACTACAAACGTTCGCGCAGCAAATGAATTTTTATTGATTTCATGGCACGACCAACAACAAAAACGGATTTAATCCTTACTGCCAACGGGCAGTTTGAGAAGATGTGGAAACTCATCGACGGGATGAGTGACGACCAACAGCAGGCCACGTTTGCCGACGAAATGGCTACAGCAGGTAAGGAGGCGCATTGGGGCAGGGATAAGAACCTGCGCGACGTGCTTGTCCATCTTTATGAGTGGCATCGACTGTTGCTCGATTGGATCAACGCGAACCGTAGCGGCGAGCGTCGATCGTTCCTACCCGCGCCGTACAACTGGAAGACGTACCCGGCGATGAATGTGGAGTTTTGGAAGAAACACCAGCAGACACCGTTGACGGATGCAAAGGCGCGGTTAAAAGAAAGTCACCGGGAGATTATGACACTGATCGAGGCTTTCACCAACGACGAACTATTTGCCAAGGGCACGTTCGATTGGACGGGCACATCGACACTCGGCGCCTATTGTATTTCGGCCACTTCGAGCCACTACGATTGGGCGATGAAGAAGATCAAGTTGCACATCAAAACGAGCAAAGTCTGAAGCGTTCCCCGCATGAACTTCCTCAGCCAATACAACGCACAGATAGCCGACCTCTGCCGCCGATACAGCGTCGAGCGGTTGTTTGCCTTCGGCTCGGTGCTTACCGACCGCTTCAACGATGAAAGCGATGTGGATTTGATCGTGGATATCGCCGACGAATCGCCGCTGGAGTATGCCGACAATTATTTCAATCTGAAGTTTGGCCTCTCCGACCTTTTCGGCCGGCCTGTCGATCTGCTCGAAAACAAGGCGCTCCGCAACGCGCAGATGAGAAAACATATCGATGAATCAAAGCAGCTGATCTATGCAAAGCAATAAGCCATTTGATATAAAAGTCTGTTTAACTGACATCGAGCTTGCCATTACCGAAATCGACAGTTTTCTCCCGCAGGAACGGAATTTCTTCGAGTTCCAAAAAGACTTGAAGACACGAAAGGCCGTTGAGCGCAATATTGAGATCATCGGTGAAGCCATGAGTCGCATATTAAAATCCGATCCCACATTTCCGATAAAGGATGCACGCAAGATTGTGGACACTAGAAATCGAATCATCCACGGATACGACAGCGTTTCCGCGGATATTCTTTGGTTGATTGTGATCAAATACTTGCCGGAGCTTGATAAGGAAGTGAAAACATGGTTGGAGGCTCATTAAGTAGAAGAACATTCACCCCCAAGAATCAAACACGCACATTTAATTATACCCCCATTTGAAATGAACAAAATCATGGAGTGCGTCCCCAACTTCAGCGAGGGACGCGACAAAGAGAAAATCGAGAAGATCGTGGATTGCTTCCGCGGTAAGGACAATGTGAAACTGCTGGACTACAGCAACGATGAGGATCACAACCGCCTCGTCGTGACCGTAGTCGGTGAGCCGGAGCCGCTGCGCGATGCTGTGCTCGAGTCTATCGGCAAGGCCGTCCAGCTGATCGACCTGAACAAGCACTCGGGGCAGCACCCGCGCATGGGCGCTGTCGACGTGGTGCCGTTTATTCCGATCAAGAACACGACGGCCGATGAGGCCGTTGCCCTCTCCAAAGAGGTAGCCGCGCAGGTGGCTGAGCGCTACGGCGTGCCCGTCTTCCTGTATGAGAAGTCGGCCACGGCGCCGCACCGCGAGAACCTCTCCGCCATCCGCAAGGGCGAGTTTGAGGGCATGGCCGAGAAGATCAAGCAGCCCGAGTGGAAGCCCGACTTCGGCCCCGCTGAGCGTCACCCGACGGCCGGCACCGTGGCCATCGGCGCGCGCATGCCGCTCGTGGCCTACAACGTGAACCTCAACATGGCCGACCTCAGCATCGCCGACGCCATCGCCAAGAAAGTGCGCTTCATCGGCGGCGGCCTGCGCTTCTGCAAGGCCATGGGCGTGGAGCTGAAGGACCGCGGCATCGTGCAGGTGTCGATGAACCTGACCGATTTCACGCGGACGGCCGTCTACCGTGCCCACGAGATGGTGCGCATGGAGGCCCAGCGCTACGGCGTGAGCGTGGTCGGCGCCGAAGTGATCGGCCTCGTGCCCATGAAGGCGCTCATCGACTGCGCGGAGTATTACCTCGGCATCGAAAACTTCTCGATGGATCAGGTGCTCGAGTCGCGCATCATGGAGTGACCCACTGTCCCTCCCGAAATGACGCCTTGGCCAATGTTGTGATGCTTGCGGGAGTCCCGCAAACGCCACGGCATTTCCCGTGAGACTTGCGGGAGTTCCCGCAAACACCACGGCATTTCCCGCGGGACTTGCGGGAGTTCCCGCAAACGCCACGGCATTTCCCGTGAGACTTGCGGGAGTCCCGCAAACGTTACGGCATTTCCCGCGGGACTTGCGGGAGTCCCGCAAACGCCACGGCTTTTCCACCGATAGATTTCACACTTAAAACCAATAGATATGAAGCAGTTTATGACAGGGATGATCCTCCCACTTATCCTGATGGCGTCCGCCTGCGGAACGACGGAACCGCTGCCTTCGGACGGCCGACTGACCGGCGTCTGGGTGCACGAAACGACTGGAACCGACACGATCGATTTCGACGAATCTCCATCGATGGCCGGTGAGGCTACGTTCATTCTGAAAAGAGGCACAGAGGTGATAAACGGGCTGACGCTGCCTAAGTCTGGGAGCGGCCCCTATGCGTATGAGATCAAAGGCGACAGTATCCAAGTGCATTGGATGTTATCGAGCGCTTTTGCCCCCGACCCCTATGCTTTCAAGCTGAGCGCCGACAGGCGGTCGTTTCGGATCGGAGCCTTCGTGCCTTTCGTGGAGGGACAAACCATACACACATTCAAGAAGATCAAATGAAGAACCTGATTATTAAGAACACATCGCAGGTGGTGACGTGCAGCGGCTTCGCGGGTAAGCGAGGGCGCGAGATGAACGACTTGCATGTGATAGAAGGCGGGACGGTAGTCGTGACCGACGGCCGCATCTCGCATGTGCTTCGCGCGGGCGAACCGTTGCCTGTGAATGAAGCGGGCTACACCGTCATCGACGCTACGGGCAAGGCTTTATTGCCGGGCTTCGTCGATCCGCACACGCACTTCGTCTTCGGCGGATACCGCGAGGAGGAGTTCTCGTGGCGTATGCGCGGCGACAGTTATATGGAGATCATGAACCGCGGCGGCGGCATCGTCAACACCACGCGGGCCACGCGTGAGGCATCGGAAGATGCGCTGTTCGAGGTCGGGCTTCGCCGACTCGACGCCATGCTGCGCCTCGGCATCACCACCGTGGAGGGCAAGAGCGGCTACGGCCTCGATCGCGACACGGAGCTGAAGCAGCTGCGCGTCATGCGCCGGCTGAACGAGGCGCACCCCGCCGACGTCGTCCCCACCTTCATGGGTGCCCACGCCACGCCGGCCGAGTGGAAGGGACGCGAAGACGCGTTCATCGATTTCAATATCCGTGAGATGTTCCCATTAGTTGCCAAGGAAGGGTTGGCCGAGTTTGCCGACATCTTCTGCGAGAAGGACGTCTTCACCATCGAGCAATCGCGGCGTTACCTGCAGGCCGCGCGCGAGCAGGGCTTCAAGCTGAAGATCCATGCCGACGAGATCGTGCAGTTTGGCGGCGCCGAGCTGGCCGCTGAGCTACGTTGCATCTCCGCCGACCACCTGCTGCAAGCCTCCGACGCGGGTATCCGTGCGATGGCCGACGCAGGCGTAGTGGCCACATTGCTTCCGCTTACGGCCTTCTCGCTGCGGGAGACGTTCGCGCGCGGTCGGGAGATGATCGACGCCGGTTGCATGGTGGCACTTGCCACGGACCTCAATCCGGGCAGCTCCTTCTCCGCGTCCGCCCCGCTGCTCTTCGCGCTGGCATGCATCTATATGAAGCTGTCGCCCGAGGAGGCCGTTACAGCCTTCACCATCAACAGCGCCGCGGCCATCGACCGTGCCGACCGCATCGGTTCGATCGACGTCGGCAAGCAAGGCGACCTCGTGCTGCTGCAATTCCCGTCGTACAAGTTCCTGCCCTATCACGTGGGTATGAACATCGTCGACACGGTGATCAAGCAGGGAGAAATCGTTGTACAGAACGGAGAAACTAAAAGCTAAAAACTAAAAGTCCTGCCGGCAGGAGAGGCCGAGGATGTCAGCCCGCTCAGCCGGAGGACGATTAGGTTTTTAGCCTTTAGATCTATTCAAGAAGTGAGTTAACGAGAAAGAATAAAAGATGAGGGACAATGTCTTGCAATCGAAGAGTTATGCCTTTGCAATCAGGATTATCCGACTTGTCCAGTATCTCGAACGTGAAAAGAGAGAGTTTGTCTTGAGCAATCAGGTAAAAAGAAGCGGTACAGCCATCGGGGCTTCCATTCGGGAGGCTGAGTTCAGTGAGAGCCGGTTGGATTTCATTCATAAGATGAGAATCTCTCTGAAGGAGGCGAACGAGACAATATATTGGCTGTCGCTGCTTTTGGATACTGGCTATATAAACAAACGCATGGCCGCATCCATAATGGAAGATTGTCGAGAGCTTTTGGCAATGTTGGTGTCAACCGTGAAGACTGCGAAGAGAAACATGCAGCAATAGGATTATCCCCGTCATTTTTAGATTTTAGTTTTTAGATTTTAGTTCATATGGAACTCAAGAGTTTATCCGTAAAGGAATTTATTGACAAAGTGACCGGCAACGATCCCGTGCCGGGAGGCGGAAGCGTTTCCGCATTGAACGGTTCGCTGGCGGCATCGCTGGCGGCCATGGTAGCCAACCTCACCGTAGGACGTAAGAAGTACGCCGAGGTGAACGACGAGATGGAGCAGATCTCTGCCCGCATGACTGAGCAATCGGCGCAGCTGTTGACCGACGTAGATCGTGACGCCGAGGCGTACGACCGCGTCTTCGCTGCCTTCAAGTTGCCCAAGGAAACGGACGAAGAGAAGGCCGTGCGCAAAGAGGCCATCCAGCGCGAGACGAAGTATGCCGCCGAGGTGCCGATGGAGGTAGCCCGCACGGCTAGCGCGTTGTTGCCGATGATTGATGCCGCCGCGCGTCGTGGAAATAGCAACGCCGTGACCGACGCCACAGTGGCCATGATGTGTGCCCGCACGGCTGTCATTGGCGCCCTGCTGAACGTACGCATCAACCTCACCTCGATCACCGACGAGGCATTTGTCAAAGCCATGACGAAAGAGGCCGACCGCTTAGAGGCCGCTGCCGTGGAAGCTGAACACAAGTTGCTGGAGTATGTCAAAGCCCATGCGTTCAACTAAACGATCAACAGCCATGAAGAACGTGTATCAGATAGGCTCCGGCGACCTGACGTTCGAGATCATCGAACGCATCATTAACGAGAACTTGAAGTTAGAGCTGGCCCCCGAGGCGCGCGAACGCATCCAGAAATGCCGCGACTACTTAGACGCCAAGATCGCCTCCTCGCCCGACCCGCTCTACGGCATCACCACCGGCTTCGGGTCGCTCTGCAACAAGAACATCTCGCTCGACGAGTTAGGCACGCTCCAAGAGAACCTGATCAAGAGCCACGCCTGCAGCGTAGGCGAGGAGATCTCGCCCGTCGTCATCAAGCTGATGATGCTGCTCAAGGCCCACGCCCTGTCGTTGGGTCACAGCGGCGTGCAGGTGATCACCGTGCAGCGTATCCTCGACTTCTTCAACAACGACGTCATGCCCATCGTCTACGACCGCGGCTCGCTCGGCGCCTCGGGTGATCTCGCCCCATTGGCCAACCTCTTCCTGCCGCTCATCGGCGTCGGCGACGTCTATTATAAAGGCAAGAAGTGCGAGGCCATCAGCGTGCTCGACGAGTTTGGCTGGTCGCCTGTCCGGCTGATGAGCAAAGAGGGCTTGGCCCTGCTCAACGGCACACAGTTCATGAGCGCCAACGGCGTCTTCGCCCTCCTGCGCGCCTTCCGCCTCTCGAAGAAGGCCGACCTCATCGCTGCCCTCTCGCTCGAGGCCTTCGACGGCCGTATCGAGCCCTTCATGGACTGCTTGCACCGCATCCGCCCGCACAAGGGGCAGATCGAGACGGGCGAGGCTTTCCGCCGTCTCTTAGAGGGCAGCGAGATCATTGCTCGGCCCAAGAAGCACGTGCAGGATCCGTACTCGTTCCGCTGTGTGCCGCAGGTGCATGGCGCCACGAAGGACACGATCCGCTACGTCGCCTCTGTGCTCCTGACCGAGATCAACTCCGTGACGGACAACCCGACCATCTTCCCCGACGAGGACATGATCATCTCCGGTGGCAACTTCCACGGGCAACCGCTGGCCGTAGCCTACGACTTCCTCGCCATCGGACTGGCCGAGCTCGGCAACATCTCCGAACGGCGCGTGGCGCAGCTCATCATGGGCTTGCGCGGGCTGCCTGAGTTCCTCGTGGCCAACCCGGGTCTGAACTCCGGCTTCATGATCCCGCAATACGCTGCGGCGTCGATGGTGAATCAGAACAAGATGTACTGTTTCTCGGCCTCGAGCGACTCCATCGTCTCGTCGAACGGGCAGGAGGATCACGTCAGCATGGGCGCCAACGCTGCCACGAAGCTGTACAAGGTGATGAACAACTTAGAGCTGATCTTGGCCATCGAACTGATGAACGCCGCGCAGGGCATCGAGTTCCGTCGACCGCTGAAGACGTCGCCTGTGCTTGAGCAGGTGCTGCACGACTACCGCAAGGAGGTGCCTTTCATTGGCGACGATGTGGTGATGTACAAGGAGATCCACAAGACGGTCGCTTTCCTGAAGCGGATGAAGATTGACAATCTGTAAAAGCGGATCACCGACAGCGCCAAGTGCGATTGCCGGATGAGTCGTAAAGAGAAGCCGCCGGACGGTAGAGGGAGCGAATCCCCACCGTTCGGCGGCTTTGTGTTGTGGCGTGTCTTATGGGGGCTTGCCTATGTTGTTGGGGTATCGCTATTCCTATCTAAATCAGCCATCTCGGGTGCTTCGTTAGTAACGTGGGTTCGATGAAAGAAAGTCGGCAGAGTGTCTACGGAAGCCTTATAACGGTCAAAACGTTTTTGGGAATGCTTGCGGGAGTTCTCGCAAGTCTCACGGGAAATGCTTTGGCGTTTGCGCAGGTCGCGCTGGGTTCCGCGGTATTTGCCGAGACGTTTGCGCAGGCCGCGCAAGTCCCACGGTATTTGCCGAGACGTTTGCGCAGGTTGCGCAAGTCCCGCGGCATTTGCCGAGACGTTTGCGCAAGCCGCGCAAGTTCCGCGGGGAATGCTTTGGCGTTTGCGCAGGTTGCGCAAGTTCCGCGGCATTTGCCGAGACGTTTGCGCAAGCCGCGCAAGTCCCGCGGCATTTGCCGAGACGTTTGCGCAGGTCGCGCAAGCATCAAATGCTCAGCTTTTGTGTTTTACAACAACTCTGCAAATTCAGAAGCCAAACACATTACGCGTGATCCAAAAGATGAGTACGAGTAGGAAATATGCACGGATGGCGAATGGGCTTTGGATGGAGGGTAGGAGGGAGGCACCGGGGCGGATGATGTTGTAGATACGGACGATGATCAAGAGGGCGACGTAGGGTAGGGAGACGACGAGCAGGGCATTGTGTGCAAAGGCCGAGGCGACGTCGGCGTGAAGCAGCGCATGGACGGCACGCTGCGACCCGCATCCGGGACATTTCATCCCGGTGAGTAGTAGGAAGGGGCACTTGGGGAAGAAGATGGACGAGGATGGGCTGACGCTGTAGTATACGATGATCAGCACGGCAAGGATGGCCATTAAGAGGGGAAGGCCGAAGAGCAACCATCGGCAGCGGCGAGCGGGTGGGATCATTGGGATAGAAAAAGAGCGGCGCACCCGCCCCCGTGAATTGCTTATAGGGGGACAGGCGCGCCGCATGGGGGGGCTAAAGGGAGGGTGTGCTTTTAAGAATTCATCCCCATAATGGCAGCAATGGCGATGAAGATGAAGTAAACCACGATGAAGACGCCCCCGGCGACGGCGCCCCAGATGGCCCACTTCTTAGCGTCTTTCGATGCCTTCCGCACCCTCGTAATCGCCTGCGGCGTAGGCAGAGCTGACTTTCGTGGAGTGGATGATGGACACGATGCCGAGGGGGATGCAGCAGAAGATGGTGGAGAGGATGGCCCAAACGAGGTAGTTCTCTGGCATGGGTGGGCGTGTCGCGTTCGGGTTGTAGGCCGAGGAGGTGCTGGTGTTACCGGCTGCTTCAAAGGCTGATGGAGCCGGCTTCGGCGCAGAGGGCGTGGCGGAGGTGTTGTAGTTTGGTTCCCTACGGTCGTAGTGCGAGGCCGAGGAGTCGCCGCCAGCGAAGAGGGCTTGCAGCTCGGGCAGGGTGCGCGCCGGAACCCAGTCGGGCAGGGCGGAGTGCCACACGAGCGTGTCGGGGTTGATGGGCGCTTTCTTCAGCGCCTCGAAAGAGAAGGGACCTGTTTTCGTGTCCCCATTGAGGTAAAAATATTCCTTATCCATTGTGATTTAGGGGTTGATGATTTCGTTTTTCGTTTTCCGTCCTGCCGTAAGCTCGAGCACGCAGACGAGTGCAAAACCAGCTACGGCCAGGGCGATGGCCTGCCAGAGAAGTTGGTCGGGCAGGATGTTTCTTTCGACGAGCGCGCGGACTTGGCCGTGGCTGTCGACGTATGTTTCGATGGCCTCTTTCCACGGTCACACCTTGTTGAGCGAGCCGAGCATGAAGCCGCTCAGCAGGGCGATCGTCACGTTGTGAAACCGATGGAGGGCGTAGGAGAGGGCGTGCGAAAAGAGCGTGATGCCGATGGCGGCGCCACAAACGAAGACGATCAGCACGGGGAGGTTGAGCGACTTGACGGCTTCCATGATGTAGAAATATTTGCCCAGCAACACGAGGATGAAGCTGCCCGAGATGCCGGGCAGGATCATGGCGCAGATGGCAATGGCGCCGCAGACGAAGATGAACCACAGCCCGGTGGGCGTTTCGGCTGGCGTCATGACGGTGATGAACCATGCCGCAGCGGCGCCTACGATGAACCCGAGTAGGCTCTTGGCGTTCCAGTGGGTAACTTCGCGCGAGACGAACCATGTGGAGGCCAGTACCAATCCGAAGAAGAAGGCCCACACGAGCACCGGCTGGTGGGTGAGCAGATAGGTGACTAACCGCGCGAGCGAGAAGATGCTAATGCCGATGCCGGCTATGATGGAGAGCAGGAAGTTGCCGTTGGCTGCGCGCCAGAATGCGCCTATACGGAGCGTGAGGAGCAGCCGCAGCGTGTCGGCCGAACCGATGTGCTTGATGGAGTCGATGAGCTCCCCGTAGATGCCGACGATGAAGGCGATCGTGCCGCCGGAGACGCCCGGGATGACGTCTGCGGCGCCCATGCCGATGCCCTTGAGCACGAGCAGGGCATAGTCTTTCGGTGTACGTCTTCTCATGGGGGGCATTCAGTTTTGGTGGAATTTGTTTCGGAGGATCTCGTCTGAGAGGTGTTCACTGGGGGGGGCGCCCTCGTCTGGGTGATCCAGTTCGCCGAAGCGGAGGAAGCGGAGATCTTCCAGCAGATTCGCGTTCCACTCCCCGCCGCTCTTGCGTATGGCGCGAGCCTCGAGGATGAGTTTGCCGATGAGGTATTCGATCTTGTTGATGTATTTCCGATCGAGGGTGGACGCCATGTTTTCGAGGTCGGCGCGGTTGTCGGAGAGGGCGACGAACATGTTTGCGACTGATCCGAAGAGGCGGTGGAAGTCTTGGCTGGCGCGCTCCAGATCGTCGGGGCTGAGGTCGTACTTCTCCGTGAAGCTGCGCAGTTGTTCGTTGATGAAGTGTTCGTCGGTGACGAGCTCCACGTAAGCCTCGACGGCCTTTTCCATGTTGTGGTTGACGAAGAGGAGGTAGGCGCGGAGCAGCTTGGCTTCGATGTCGTCGGCGTTGCAAGTGAGGGCGAACTCGAGGGAGTGGATGGCGCGGTCGTAGTCGCCTAATTTGGCCATCAGCCGGCCGTGCATGAACCAGTAGTCGCCTGAGTAGGGGTCGAGGTCGATGAGTTCTTCGCATTGTGTGGCGGCTTCGTCCCAACGGCCATCGCGTTCGGCGTGGTAGCAGCATTCCTCCTTGAGGGCGATGTTGTCGGGGTAGAGTTCCAGTCCGTGCGTGGCGATATGCGAGGCGACTTCGTCTTTGCCCATCTCGGCCAAGGAGGAGGCGAGTGATTCGTAGATTTCTTCTGTCACTTCGTTGTTTGTCATCTTCTGGAGTAGGGCGTCGGCCTCGTCTGCGCGGTCGGTGGCGTAGAGGCTTTCCAGCTCCATGACGTCGAGCTCCATGTCGTCTTCTCCGCTGTTGCGCAGGCGGGTGATCAGTTGTAGGGCTTCGTCATATTTCTCATCGTAGATGGAGAGTCGGCATTCCATGATGCGGATCTCTGGGTCTTCGGGGTGGAGTTTGAGGCCGATTTCGAGGGCGCGGGTAAATCCGTCGCGGTCGTCAGTATCGTCGAAATGCTCGAGCAGCTCGATGATCTCTTCGGCATCGAAGTAGATCTCGGAGCCTTTTTCGCGCATCTCGTTAAATCGTTCCAGTGGGGTCATTTGTTCTTCTTCTTGCTCCAGGTGTCGCGCAAAGAGACGGTGCGGTTAAAGATGAGGTGGCCTTCGCGGCTATCGGGGTCGAGGTTGAAGTAGCCTACGCGTTGGAATTGGAAATGGTCGTAGGGACGGGCCGTGGCGAGATCTTCCTCTACGTAGCAATCGGTGAGCACCTGGAGGGAGTTTGGATTGAGTAGTTCGAGGAAGTCGCGGTCCTTCTCTTCTGTTGGGTTTTCGACGGTGAAGAGTCGGTCGTAGAGGCGGACCTCGGCTTTGAGTGCGTGGGTGGTCGATACCCAATGGATGGTGCCCCGCACGCGACGGTTGCTCTCGGGCATGCCGGTCTTCGTCTGGGGGTCGTATTCGGCATAGACTTCTGTCACTTCTCCGGCTTCGTTCTTCTTGCAGCCGGTGCACCGGACGATGTAGGCGCAGCGCAGACGTACTTCTTGACCGGGTGTGAGGCGGTAGTAGTTCTTCGGGGCCTGCTCCATGAAGTCTTCGCGCTCGATGTAGAGTTCGCGGGTGAAGGCTATCGGGTGTGTGCCTTCGGTGGGGTTCTCGGGGTTGTTGACGGATTCCATCATCTCCGTCTGTCCTTCGGGGTAATTTGTGAGGATGAGTTTGATGGGGTGTAGCACGGCGGCTACGCGGCGGGCGGTGGCGTTGAGGTCTTCGCGGACGGCGTGCTCAAGGAGGGCGACGTCGATGATGCCGTCGTATTTCGTATAGCCGATCATGTCGACGAAGTTGCGGATGGAGGCGGGGGTGAAGCCGCGGCGCCGATAGCCACAGATGGTGGGCATGCGGGGGTCGTCCCAGCCGTTGACGCGGTGCTCCTTGACGAGTTGCAGCAGTTTGCGTTTGCTCATGACGGTGTAGGTCAGGTTGAGGCGGTTGAACTCGGTCTGGCGTGTGCGATAGTTGTCTTGGGTTTTGAAGGGGCTTTCGATGAGGCGGTCGATGAAGTAGTCGTAGAGGGGGCGGTGGACTTCGAACTCGAGTGTGCAGAGTGAGTGGGTGACGCCCTCGAAGTAGTCGCTTTGGCCGTGGGCGAAGTCGTACATGGGGTAGACGTTCCAGGTGCGGCCTGTGCGGTGGTGGGGTGTTTTGATGATGCGGTAGATGATCGGGTCGCGGAAGTGCATGTTGGGCGATGCCATGTCGATTTTGGCGCGGAGGGTCATGGTGCCTTCGTCAAACTCGCCGCTGTTCATGCGGAGGAAGAGGTCGCGACTTTCCGTCGTGGGGCGGTTGCGGAAGGGGCTTTCGCGGCCGGCTACGGTGGGCGATCCCTTCTGTTCGGCGATGGCTTCGGCTGTTTGTTCGTCTACATAGGCGTGGCCTTGGTCGATGAGCCAGAGGGCGAAGTCGAAGAGTTGGCCGAAATAGTCGGAGGCGTAATAGATGTTTGCCCACTGGAAGCCGAGCCACTGGATGTCTTCTTGGATGGAGTCGACGTATTCGACGTCTTCTTTGATGGGGTTGGTGTCGTCGAAGCGCAGGTTGCACGTGCCGTGGTATTTGCGGGCGATGCCGAAGTCGAGGCAGATGGCTTTGGCGTGGCCGATGTGCAGGTATCCGTTGGGTTCGGGGGGGAAGCGTGTCTGTACGCGTCCGTCGTTGCGCCCTTCGGCGAGGTCTTTTTCGACCATTTGTTCGATGAAGTTGAGGCTCTTTTTGCCTTCCTCTTGGGGGGTGATCTGTTCAGCCATTATGATTGTGTGCTATGTATTTACGTATCCTATTTCATTGAGGGCGCAAATGTAGTATGTGAATCGAGTTTCGCCGGGGGCATAAATACATCCTCTCTGAATGGGTTCGGAGGTGGTCGTTGACGTGTTCCGAACTACTCGCCGAGTAGTTCCGAAATACTCGCCAAGTAGTTCGGAAATACCCGACGATACGTTCCGAAATACCCACCAAGTAGTTCCGAGGTGGTCATCGATACGTTCGGAGGTGGTCGTCGATAGGTTCGGAAATGGGTGTCGATAGGTTCCGAACGTATCGATGATAGGTTCGGAAATAGTCGGTGATAGGCTCCGAGGTGGTCATCGATAGGTTCGGAAGTGGTCGATGATAGGTTCGGGACGTATCGATGGGTATTTCGGAATAGGGTGCAGATAGGTTCGGAACGTATTCCCCCCCCACTTCAGAACGTATTGACACCCACTTCGGAACGTAGTGCGGATAGGTTCGGAACGTATCCACACCACGTTTGGGAATAGGCACTCCCTGCCGAAAGGCATCCACCCTTTACCCGCGGTGGAAGGTGCGGGAGTCGGCCTGAGCGGTGGGCATGACGAGGATGTCTTGCAGGTCGACGTGCGCGGGGGCGTTGAGGGCGAAGCGGATGGTGCGGGCGATGTCGTCGGCGGTGAGCGGCGTGTAGCCGTCGTAGACACTGGCTGCGCGTTGGTTGTCGCCTTTGAAGCGAACGAGGGAGAACTCCGTCTCCACGGCGCCGGGGCAGATGAGGCTGACGCGGATGCCGTAGGGCAGGAGGTCTTGGCGCATGCCTTGGCTGAGGGCGCGGACGGCGTGCTTGGTGGCGCAGTAGACGGCGCCGCCGGGGTAGACCTCGCGGCCGGCGATGGAGCCGAGGTTGACGATGTGGCCAGCGCGGCGGGCGGCCATGCCGGGGGCGACGGCGCGGGTGACGTAGAGCAGGCCTTTGATGTTGGTGTCGATCATGCGCTCCCAGTCGTCGGGGTTGCCCTCGTGGAGGGGTTCGAGGCCGACGGCCAGGCCGGCGTTGTTGATGAGTGTGCCGATGGCCTGCCATTCTGTCGGTAGGTTCGTGATGGCTTCCTCGACGGCTTCACGGCTACGGACGTCGAAGGCGAGCGTGAGGAATCGGCCGTTGGGGTAGTCGCACGAGAGCTCGTCGCGGAGGGCGTTGAGGCGTTCGCGGCGTCGGCCGGTGAGGATCAGGTGGTGGCCATCCTGGGCCAATACGCGGGCCGTAGCCCGACCGATGCCGGAGGTGGCACCGGTGATCATTGTGATGGGTTGCATAGTGGAAGATCTAAAAACGAAAATCTAAAATCTAAAATCTAAAAACGAACAGCTAAAAACGTCTGCCTTTCCCGTACCCGGGCATTTTTAGCTTTTAGTTTTTAGCTGTTCACTGTTTTGGGTTTACGGATTTTGTGTTCCATCTCGAAGGGGATGACCATGGAGAGCTCCATGAACCCCATGTAGCGGCCGTCCTCGTACCAGGGGATCTGGTAGATGAGCTTCTTGCGGCCATTCTTTTCGATGGTGTAGACGTGTTTGCGTTCGTTGCGCATCATGTCTTCCAGCATCGTGCGGGCGGGCTCCGGGTGGCAGTCGAGCACATTGCTGCCGATCAGTTCCTGCCCGGGCTTGAGGTTCACCTCGCGCGATTGGTTGTTCATGTCGATGATGCGCCCATCGCGGTCGCAGATGGTGACGGCGATGTCGGCTTCTTGGAAATACTTCATCATAGGGCGGGGGTATGCAATAAGCCCGGCCGCTTGGGGTGGGGCGGGCCGGGCTTACCTGTTACATTATATGTACGCGTACATTATATATACGTGCAATCAGCCTTGGCAGCTGCAGATGGTGGGCACCAAGTTGCGGTCGCCATACGCATTGTTGACGCGAGCGACGTTGATCCAGAACTTGGCGTCGTGCAGCCACGGCAGCGGGAAGGCGGCCTTCGTGCGCGGATAGGGATGGCGCCATGCGTCGGCCGTCACCTCGTATTCCGGGTGCGGCGAGTTCTTGAGCACATTGTCCTCCTTGTCGGCCGTGCCCTTCTCCACCTCGTCAATCTCTTGACGGATGCACTGCATCACCTCCACGAAGCGATCCAGCTCGTGCTTGCTCTCGCTCTCGGTCGGCTCGATCATCAGCGTGCCGTGCACGGGGAAGGAGAGGGTGGGGGCGTGGTAGCCGAAGTCCATGAGGCGCTTGGCGATGTCGCTCTCGTCGATGCCAGAATGCTCCTTGATGGTGCGGCATTCAAGGATCAGCTCGTGCCCAACGCGTCCGCGTGCACCGTTGTAGACGATGCCGTAGGCCTTCTCCAGCTTCGCGGCCAAGTAGTTGGCGTTAAGGATGGCGATGCGCGTTGCTTCCGTCAGCCCCTCGGCGCCCATCATGCGGATATAGGCGTAGGTGATGGCCAAGATGCCTGCGCTGCCGTAGGGCGCAGCGGCCACGGTGTTCAGGTTGTTGCCAAAGGCCACGGGGTGGGAGGGGAGGAAGGGTAACAGGTGTTCGGCCACACAAACAGGACCTACACCGGGGCCACCACCGCCGTGAGGCGAAGCAAAGGTCTTGTGGAGGTTCAGGTGGCAGACGTCAGCGCCGATCGTTCCGGGGTTCGTCAGGCCTACCTGAGCGTTCATGTTGGCGCCGTCCATGTAGAGCTGTCCGCCGCAGGCATGCACGATGTCGCACATCTCCTTGATGTCTGTCTCAAAGATGCCGTGCGTCGAGGGGTAGGTGATCATGCTCGCGGCGAGGTTGTCGCGGTTCTCCTCGGCCTTGGCGCGGAAGTCGGCCAGGTCGACATTCCCCTTCTCGTCACAACGCACGGTGACGGTCGTGAAGCCACACTGGATGGCGCTGGCGGGGTTCGTGCCGTGAGCCGAAGCGGGCAGCAAGACGATGTTGCGGTGTCCCTGCCCGATGCTTTCTAAGTAAGCGCGGATGATGCGCAGACCCGTGTATTCACCAGCAGCGCCAGAGTTCGGTTGCAGTGTGACGCCCTTCAGACCGGTGATCTCGATCAACGCCGCAGAGAGGTTCTCGATCATTTCAATGTATCCGGCCGCCTGATCCACGGGGGCATAGGGGTGGATGTTTTGGAACTCAGGCCGACTGAGCGGCAGCATCTCAGAGGCAGCATTGAGCTTCATCGTGCACGAGCCCAACGGGATCATGGAGTGAGCCAGCGAAATGTCGCGACGCTCAAGGCGCTTGATGTAACGCATCAGCTCCGTCTCGGTGTGATACTTGGCGAAGAGTTCCTGCTCCATGAATTTGGAGGTACGTGCAAACTGCTCGTCGAAGTAGCGGCTGCGGTTGATGTCGTCCACGTTGGCGGCATACGTCTTACCTGCCACGCCAGCAAACATTTGCAGCAGCACAGCCAACGCCTTCGGCTGCGTAGTCTCGTCGAGGCTGATGCCCACATGACCGTCCTCGAAATAGCGCAAGTTGATGTTGCACTCCAGTGCGATCTCGCGCAGCGTCTTGACTGTCACGTTCGCGGGCAACGCAATCTTGAGTGTGTCGAAGAAGTTCTTGTTCACCTGCTTGTAGCCTAACTTCTCAAGTTCCTCAGCTAAGAATCCGGCGTAAGCGTGTATACGTGAAGCGATGTCGCGCAACCCGTCAGGACCGTGGTATACGGCATAGAATCCAGCCATCGTAGCCAGCAACGCCTGCGCGGTACAGATGTTCGACGTGGCCTTCTCGCGCTTGATATGCTGCTCACGCGTCTGCAATGCCAGGCGATAAGCCGGGCGATCGTAAGCGTCGATTGATATACCGATGATGCGGCCGGGGATGGTGCGCTTGTATTCGTCCTTCGTAGCGAAATACGCTGCCGATGGGCCACCGTAGAACATGGGGATACCGAAGCGTTGGCTGCTGCCAAACACCACGTCTGCACCCCATTCGCCCGGAGGCGTCAGCAGCACGAGGCTCATCAGGTCGGCAGCCACAGCCACACGTACATCCTTCGCATGCGCCTTCTCCACAAACGCGCGATAGTCCTCAATCTCGCCGTCTCCGTTGGGATACTGCACGATGGCGGCAAACACCTTGTCAGTGAACTCAAACGTCTTGTAGTCGCCCGTCACCACCTCGATGCCCTGCGGCTTCATGCGCGTGTGGATCACGGCCTTGGTCGACTCAAACACGTGCTCGTCGACGAAGAGCGTGTTTGCCCCGCCCTTGGCTTGGGCGCGGCTGCGCGTGTTGTGAAACATCGTAGCGGCCTCTGCAGCAGCCGTTGCCTCGTCAAGCAGCGAGCAGTTGGTCAGCGGCAGCCCCGTCAATTCGCAGATCGCCGTCTGGAAATTCAGCAGTGCCTCCAAGCGACCCTGTGAGATCTCAGCCTGATACGGCGTGTACGAAGTGTACCACACGGGGTTCTCAAACACATTGCGTTGGATGGGCGCCGGGCACACGGTGTCGTACCAGCCCATGCCGATGTAAGAAGTGAAGATTTTGTTCTTGCCTGCCAGCTCGGCGATGTGCTCAGCAAACTTGCGCTCGGTCATGGCGGGGGGTAGGTTTAGCGGTTTCTTCAGGCGGATGTTCGAGGGGATCGTTTGTTCGATCAGCTCATCCACCGACTTTACTCCGATGGCTTCAAGCATCGCAGCCTTGTCGTCATCGGTCGTTACGCCGATGTGGCGGTTGGAAAATTTGTTCGTATCCATGTCTTCTGATTGTATGTGATTATAAATAAGGATTCTCGTTACGTTCTATGCCAACGGTTGTCGCGGGGCCATGACCCGAGTAGACGACCGTGTCGTCAGGCAGCGTGAGCAGCTTTTCGCGGATGGCCGTGATGAGTGTCCGGAAGTCGCCGCCCCACAGATCCGTCCTCCCGATGCTGCCCGCGAAGAGCGCGTCGCCAGAGAGCACAAAGCCGTCCGCAGGGCTATAAAAGGAGAGGCTCCCTGGCGAATGCCCCGGTGTAGAGAGCACCTGCAACTCCGACCGGCCGAAGCGTACCGTGTCGCCCTCAGCCAAATATTTCTCCACCGGCACCGACTCGAATATCAGATGGGGCGGCAAGCCCAATCCCGCCATCTGCGCCTCGAGCGACGGCAGCTGCTCCACATCCAAACGCGAAGCCTCAGGTTGCACCCCATACGTGTCGCGGATGAAGGCGTTGCCAATGATGTGGTCGAAGTGTAGATGCGTGCAGAGCAGCCTCACAGGCGTCAGCTCGTGCTCCGTGATGTAATCCGAAAACAGGCTTCGCTCGCCCGCCGTCATGCAGCCGCAGTCCACGACGATGGCCTCCCGTGTCTCGTCGCTGAGCACGTACGTATTCTCCCCGAAGGGATTGAATTCAAACTGTTTGATTGTGATCATAAGGGGATATAAACGATTTGCTTGGTTTTGAAATAAGGCTCCCGGAAATACGCGTCGATGTCGAGGCGCACGGCCTGCTTTCGGAACGGTGCGACCTCATGTTGCAACTCGCCACCCTTCAGGCAGATCAGCCCGTTGGGCAGCGCGTTTTGTTGCTCCTCACGGATATTCTTCCTCACCACCGCGGCCAGATTGCGAAGCGGCATCACCGCCCGACTCACGACGAAATCAAACTGCCCCCGCTCGTCCTCCACCCGTTCGTGACACGTTGTCACATTCCGTAGCTCCAGCGCGTCCGCCACGGCCTGTGCTACGCGGATTTTCTTCCCTACGCTGTCCACCAAATGAAACTTCACTTCCGGAAATAGAATCGCCAGCGGAATGCCCGGGAAACCGCCGCCTGTACCCACGTCCATCACCGCCGATCCCGGGCGGAATCGGATCATTCGCTCGATGCTCAGCGAGTGCAGCACGTGGTGGATATAAAGGTTATCGATGTCGCGGCGGGAGATCACGTTGATCTTCGCATTCCAGTCTGCATAGAGCGCGCCCAGCGCCTCAAATCGGCGGCGTTGCGCCTCGTCCAATTCAGGAAAATAGCGGGTGATCAGCTCCATTCCCTTCAAAAAGCCAGGTGAGCGATCGGGCTGTCCTTGCGGAGCAGGTGGCGGATCATCTCGTAGGGGATGCGCACCGTTGTGGCTCCCAGCGCGTTTGTCGCGATGTCGTTTTCGTTGAAAGTATACGTGATCCCGATGTCGTCCACATAGAAATTGCGGTTCGGGTAAATCTCATTGACGTTATAGAAGCCGATATTCTCTAGATCTGCCACTTTGTCCACATTATTAGCCACAGCGATTGCATCCACAATGATTTTGGCCAAGTCATCCCTGTAATCCTCATTGAAAATATCGTTCTCCATCACGCGCTTTCCCGTCTTCAGATCCACCACCCAGTAGGTATACGATCGACTCACGGTCGGCATCCCCGTGCTGTATTCGCGATAGACGGAGTAACACAGCAGGTCGTTTTGGTTATATAGGATGCTGTCGGTAATCAGCTCATATTCCGGTGATTCAGGGTGGTCTGAGGCGTCCATATCCTCACTTTCAAGATCCGCCGAGCTCTGCGCCTCCGTGTCCTGTTCAAAATCCGAGACCTCCCTTTTCATCTGCGATCCGTAATCCGCCGTGTATTTATTCATGGCCTCTTTCACGGGCATTCCGGCGTAAGCATCGCCTAGCATGCTCTTAACGAACAGTTGCTGTACGGCTTCTAAAACTGCCGAATTGGCATACGCGATGGGATAAGTGAAATGGATTCGGAGCACACGTTCCTGATTCGCATCCTCCCCCTTATTCTCTATGGGGTAAGTCTTCTCAACGGCCAGCGAGTCGAAGCGAATAGCGTTCTCCTCGCTCTCTTTTCCCTCCGATTGGCAGCCGGTGAGCATTCGGACAAGCAGCAGAAGGGTCACCCCCTTCATATAACCAATATTCATACTTCTTGCGTCATAAATACGTGGCAAATGTAAGACGCCGTTTGAATTCTCTGCCTCGCTTCGGCCGCCTGAAGCCCCCGTCCACTGCGGTGTAGACCTTGTTTCGCGCGATTTACCCCTCAAGGCCTTGCTTGCCAAGCCTCATTTTTTCGTTTCACCCCTCCAAGGCTTCTTTTTCACCCGTTCGGAACTTCCCGAAAGGATGTCACGAATCATTTCACTCATTCGGAATTTCCCGATAACTCATAACAAGCTATTACACCTATTCGGAATCTACCGAGAGACTGCTACATATTGTTTCATCTGTTCGGGATTTCCCGGAGAGATGATTTACATCTTTTTCATGTCATCGGACTTTTCCGAAAGTATAAATTAGGTATGTATAGACCTTTCGGGTATTTCCGAATAAGTATATATTAAGTATTAAGCATTTTGGGAGATTCCGAATAATAGAAATAAGCTGAAACAGACTTTCGGGAAAGTCCGAATACTTGTTTCATATCGTTTTTGTCTCTTCGGGAAAGTCCGATAAGTTGTATCTTATTGTTATATCTGTTCGGTAAATCCCGAATCAGTGTAACCATATAAATAATATGATCGGAACTTTCCGAATGGAATAAATACTTGTGTTACACTTAATCGGGAAATTCCGAATGCTTGTAAATTTTCACGTTAAGGCCGTATTTGATACCTGTAAGCGCCTCATAGACAGGTTTTAGGTGCTCATGGAGCCGTTTTTCGTTAAAATGCTTCTGCTTGGGCGCGTAAAGCACCCGAACGGGCGCTGCGAAGCGCTATTTCAGCGCTTCATCTTGCCCGTTTATTGAAAAGCCATACTTTAGCGTGCTTTTTTCACGAAACGCATACATTATATTATAGATGGCAGAAGATAGAATTATCAAGATCGACATCAATCAAGAGATGAAATCGGCTTACATCGATTACTCGATGTCGGTCATCGTCTCCCGAGCGCTACCGGACGTGAGAGACGGATTCAAACCCGTGCATCGACGCATCCTCTACGGGATGAACGAGCTGGGAAATACTTCAGACAAACCCTATAAGAAATCAGCCAGAATCGTCGGCGAGGTGTTGGGTAAATACCATCCGCACGGCGATTCGTCCGTTTATTTTGCCCTCGTACGCCTGGCTCAGAGCTGGTCGATGCGCTACACACTGGTCGATGGGCAGGGAAATTTCGGCTCGGTGGATGGCGACAGCCCCGCAGCCATGCGATACACCGAGGCGCGCATGAGCCGGCTGGCCGAAGAGATGCTCAGAGACATCGATAAGGACACGGTCGATTTCCAACTCAATTTTGATGATACACTGCAAGAGCCCGTCGTGCTGCCTACGCGCATCCCGAACCTGCTGATCAATGGAGCATCGGGCATCGCCGTGGGCATGGCCACGAACATGCCACCGCATAACATGACGGAGGTGCTCCGCGCTTGCCAAGCCTATGTGGACGCGCGTGGCGACATTGATGTGGCGGGGCTGATGGAGTACGTCAAGGCGCCCGATTTCCCCACGGGGGCGACGATCTACGGCTACGCTGGCATCAAAGAAGCGTTCGAGACAGGGCGCGGGCGCATCGTCATCCGTGGTAAAGCGGAAATCGAAAGCGGGCCAGGGCACGACAAAATCGTCATCAGCGAGATCCCCTACATGGTGAACAAAGCGGAGCTGATCCGCACGATTGCCGATATGGTGAACGACAAACGCCTCGATGGCGTGTCGAACGTGAACGACGAATCAGACCGCAGCGGTATGCGCATCGTGGTCGACGTCAAGCGCGAGGGGAATGCCAACATCGTGCTCAATAAGCTGTATAAAATGACGGCGCTGCAATCGTCGTTTAGCGTAAACAACATCGCGCTTGTCAATGGGCGGCCGAAGCTGATGAACCTCAAAGACCTGATCGGCAACTTCGTCGATCATCGCCGCGATGTCGTGCTGCGTCGCACGCGCTTCGAGCTGAAAAAAGCCGAGGAACGCGCCCACATCCTTGAGGGGCTCATCATCGCCTCAGATCACATCGACGAAGTGATCGCCATCATCCGCTCCTCCAGCAGTCCGCAGCAAGCCATTGATCGGCTCCGCGAACGCTTCGAACTGTCCGAAATACAGGCTCGCGCCATCGTCGAGATGCGCCTGCGCCAACTCACCGGGCTGGAGCAAGAGAAACTCCGCGCCGAATACGAGGAGATCGAAAAGCTGATCGCCCGCCTGAAGAAAATCCTCGAAAACGAAGAGCAACTGCTGCAAGTGATCCGCGACGAGTTTCAAGAAATCATCGACAAATACGGCGACGAGCGCAAGACAGACATCATCTACGCCTCCGAAGAGCTGAATCCGGAAGATTTCTATGCCGACGACGAGATGATCATCACCATCTCGCACATGGGCTACATCAAGCGCACACCACTCAGCGAGTTCCATGCGCAAGGCCGCGGCGGCATCGGCGCCAAAGGCTCTGAGACGCGCGAAGAAGACTTCGTAGAACACATCTACCCAGCTTCCATGCACGCCACAATTCTCTTCTTCACCGCCAAAGGGCGTTGCTTCTGGAAGAAGGTGTTCGAAATACCCGAGGGCGCGAAAAACACGAAGGGACGCGCCATCCAAAACTTCCTCAACATCGATCCCGACGACCGGGTGAACGCCTTTATCCGAATCAAAAACCTGACCGGCGATGTGGACTTTATCAACTCACACTACCTGCTCTTCTGCACCAAGCGCGGATTGATCAAAAAGACACTCTTAGAGGCCTATTCCCGTCCGCGCCAAAACGGCGTGAACGCCATCACCCTGCGCGAAGGCGACGGCGTGATCCAAGTGCGCCTCACCAATGGAAACAACGAAGTGATCATCGCCAACCGCAACGGTCGCGCCATCCGTTTCCATGAGAGCAACGTCCGCGTCATGGGCCGCATGGCAGCTGGCGTGCGCGCTATGAGACTCGACGGAGAAGACGATGAAGTGGTCGGAATGGTTTGCATCAAGCACCCCGAAGAGGAAACCATCCTCGTCGTCTCTGAACAGGGCTACGGCAAGCGCTCAGCCATCGATGACTATCGCGTCACAAACCGCGGTGGAAAAGGCGTCAAAACCATCAACGTAACCGAAAAAACAGGCAAGCTCGTCGGCATCAAAAACGTAACCGAGGACAACGACCTGATGATCATCAACAAGTCTGGCATCACGATCCGCATGAAAGTCTCCGACCTGAATGTGATCGGCCGAGCCACACAGGGCGTCCGCCTGATCAACCTTGAGAAACGCAACGACGAAATCGCCTCCGTCTGCAAGGTCGTCTCCGAGTCAGAAGAAGACCGAATCGCAGGAGAGACGAAAGACATTCCGACGGAAGACACTCCAGTGGAAGATCAATAAAGCACGCCCCCTTGCCTTCACACGACAATAATCATCATCCATTCATACACCATTAAAAATTAAGAGAACATGAAAAAGCAGGTATTACTAACGATCGGCCTGTGCCTGATGGCAACTGCCGCGTTCGGACAGAAGAAGGCCGTCTCCGATGCAGAGCGCATCGCGAAAGATTCCAAGCCGGATTTCAACGAAGCGCGTACCCTGATCAAAGGGGCAATGGAAAACGACGAGACAAAAAACGACGCGAAAACATGGTACGTGGCCGGCTTGATTGAAGACACGCAATTCAGCACCGAAAACACGAAGCAGATCCTTGGCCAAAAGCCGGACGAGACAGTGATGTATGAGGCGCTGGGCAACATCTTGCCGTACTTCAAAGAGGCTTACAAGCTCGATCAGCAGCCAAACGAGAAGGGCAAGGTGAAGCCGAAATACACCAAGAGCATCAAGGGTACGCTTAACGCCAACCACATCTATTACCTCAACGGCGGTGCTTACTACTTCGATCAGCACGACTACAAGAAGGCGCACGACTTCTTTGAGCAATTCATGGAAATCACCGATCTGCCCTTCATGAAAGGCGAAAAGGCCGCTGAGAAAGACTCGAACTTCATGATCGTACAGTTCTACGCTGCCATCGCTGCCATGCAAATGGACGACCCGCAGCTGGCCATCAAAGACCTGAACCGCGCCAAGGAAACCGACTACCGGCGCTTCGACATCTACCAGTCGCTCTGTTACGAATATGATCAGGTGCTTAAGGACACGGTCAATCTGGAAAAGACCCTCGAGGAGGGTATGAAGCTCTTCCCGGACTCCAGCTACTTCCTGAACAACATGATCAACGTCTACATCAGCACCAAGCGCAACGAGCAGGCCATGCAGCTGCTGAACACGGCCATCGCCAAGAGCCCGAACAACGCGCAGCTCTATTACGCCCTTGGTAGCGTCTACGAGGTGGGCCTGAAGGACGATGCCAAGGCTGAAGAAGCCTACAAGAAGGCCCTTGAGCTGGATCCGGAAAACCCCGCAAACATCTTCAGCGTGGGGCGGCTATATTTCAATCAGGGCGTGGGTCTGTTGGACAAAGCCAATTCGCTGAACGACCAGAATCAGTATAAGGCGGAGAAGGCCAAGGCCGAAGAGATGCTCCGCAAAGCGCTGCCGTTCTTTGAGAAGGCACACAAGCTGAAACCGGAGGAAAAGGACTACATGATCGGACTGCGGGGCATCTATTACAACCTGAACATGAATAAGGAGTTTGATGCCATTAACGCAGAGATGTCCAAGTAATTCTGATAAGACACTCCGGGGCTGGCCATTCTGGCACAGCAGCCCCAAGTAATAGTTCGTTTATGAAGTCCGCGCGGCCTTCTCCATTCCGGGGAGCGTCGCGCGGATCTTCTTTTTAGGGGTGCCCCCTCCCCTAATCATTCCATTAACATAATTCTCATTCAGCCTTAGGGGAAGGAAGTGGGAGAGGGGGGGCTGGGAAAAGGGGCGTTGATATGTTTTGTCGTGCAGTAAATGGCCCTTCGCGACCTCACACGATTGATCGCGCCCTTATTCCGCCACTTTCTCTTCGAGCAGTGCCGTGTCGATCACCTGCATGATGTCGTCCACATAGTGGAAGGTCAGGCCATCGACGTAAGCCGAATTGATCTCTTCGACATCCTTGCGGTTCTCTTCACAGAGTATAATCTCACGGATGCCAGCACGCTTGGCTGCGAGGATCTTCTCCTTGATTCCGCCCACGGGTAGCACCTTGCCGCGCAGGGTGATCTCGCCCGTCATGGCCAGGTTGCTTTTCACCTTGCGGCGTGTGAAGGTGGAGACGAGCGACGTCACCATCGTGATTCCTGCGCTTGGGCCGTCCTTCGGGATGGCGCCCTCGGGCACGTGGATGTGCACGTTCCAGTTCTCAAACAGTGACTCCTCGATGCCGAGCTTCGCGGCGTGCGAATGGACGTACTCCAAGGCTAAGATGGCCGACTCCTTCATCACGTCGCCAAGGTTGCCCGTGATGGTCAGCTTCGCGTTCTTGCCGCGGCTCAGGCTCGATTCGACAAAGAGGATCTCGCCCCCTACGGCTGTCCACGCCAGACCCGTCACCACGCCGGCGTAGCGGTTGCCTTGATACTTGTCGCGCGTGTACTCCACCGGACCGAGGTATTCCCGGAGGTGATCGGCCTTGAGCACCGACGGGACGGGCTCGTCTGAGGCGATCTTGCGTGCCAGGCGACGCATGATCTTGGCGATCTTCTTTTCCAGTTCACGCACGCCGCTCTCGCGTGTGTATGAATCGATGATGGCGCGCACTGCGTGTCGGTGGAAGCGCACCTTGCCCTTCGCGATGCCATGTGCCTCCATCTGCTTGGGGATGAGGTGGCGCATGGCGATTTCGATCTTCTCCTCCATGATGTAGCCGCTGACCTCGATCAGCTCCATACGGTCGAGCAGCGGCTGGGCGATTGTGTTTAGGTTGTTGGCCGTGGCGATGAAGAGGATCTTGCTCAGGTCGTAATCGATGTCCAAGTAATTGTCGTGGAAGGATGTGTTCTGCTCCGGGTCGAGCACCTCGAGCAGCGCTGAGGCGGGGTCGCCTTTGAAGTCGCTGCCCACCTTATCTACCTCGTCGAGCACGAAGACGGGGTTCGATGTGCCTGCCTTCTGTAGGTTTTGCAGGATGCGGCCCATCATGGCGCCGATGTAGGTGCGTCGGTGGCCGCGGATCTCGGCCTCGTCGTGAAGGCCGCCGAGCGAGATGCGGACGTATTTGCGCCCGAGTGCTTCGGCTACGGACCGGCCGAGCGATGTCTTACCCACGCCCGGGGGGCCGTAGAGGCAGAGGATGGGTGAGCGCAGGTCGCGCTTGAGCTTGAGTACGGCCAGGTGCTCGATGATGCGCTCCTTAACCTTCTCCATGCCATAATGATCGCGGTCGAGCACGCGCTGGGCGTGTGTGAGGCTGAAGTTGTCGCGGCTGCAAGTGCCCCACGGTAGGCCGATGATCGTCTCTACGTATTGCGACTGGATGGAGTAATCGGGCGACTGCGGGTGGATGCGTTCCAGCTTAGCCACCTCTTTCTCGAACGTTTCGCCGACTTCCTTGGGCCACTTCTTCTTCTTGGCTTGCGCACGCAGCTCCTTGATCTCGATGTCGTTCATGTTGCCGCCCAGCTCCTCTTGGATGGCCTTCATCTGCTGTTGCAGGAAGTACTCCTTCTGCTGCTTGTTGATGTCCTCGTGCGTCTTCATTTGGATGGACGTCTTGAGCTCGATCAGCTGATACTCACGGTTGAGGATGAAGAGGAGGCGGTAGGCGCGGTTCTTCATATCGTCGATGGCCAGTAGCTCTTGCTTTTCGCCCGGGTTAGCCACGATGTGGCAGCAGGCGAAGCCGAGTAGGTACATCGTGTTCTGCATGTTACGGATGGAGAAGAGCAGGTCGCGAGGCGGCTCGCCCACGGTGGTGAGCATCTTAATCGTGAGGTCTTTGATGGTGGAGATGAGGGCTTCAAACTCGCGATCGTCTTTGCCCGCGGGCACGTCTTCTAAGAGTGAGATGTTGCCGGAGAGGTAAGGCTCGGTGGTTGTCAGGCCGTGTAGGGCGAAGCGTTTGCGCCCTTGCAGGATGGCTGTGGTAGACCCGTCGGGCATCTCTAAGACGCGCAGCACTTCAGCTACTGTCCCGATCGGGTAAAGGTCTTCCGTTGTCGGTTCCTCCGTCTCGGATTCTTTCTGGCAGACTACGCCGATCATGATCTTCCGTTGCGATGCCTCGCGGATCAGGCGCATCGACTTGGGGCGCCCCACGAAGATGGGCAGCGCCACACCGGGGAAGAGCACCATGTTGCGCAACGGCAGGATGGGCAATGCCTCCCCCACCTTATCAATCCCTTCCGAGAAATCCTCATCCTTATCGCAATCCATCAAAATCGGCATCACCACGCTCATTGATTCGTCCATGTCGTGCGTGTCTGACGACAGGTACATCTTTTCTCTTTCTTTCTTACTCATCCTGTTTTTTCTCTTTTGCTAAAACGGCGGGCAAAGATAACGGCGCGCTGCAATCCCGTCCGGGTAAGAATGGGGCTATATATAATAGGTATGTAGACGCCTGGGGTTTCGTTGGCGGGCTATCATCCGGCGGCCCCAATGCAAGAGGGCGAATAATTATTCGCCCCTACTGCCCGGGGGTCGCCCCTATCGTCCACCGGCCCGGGGTTGCGCCCCGGGCTATCGTCCACCACCCGGGGTTACGCCCCGGGCTATCGTCCACCGGGCCTACAGCCCGGATTGATGGTATCCGGTGGCGGCCTGAAAGGTCGCTGGATGATAGCCCAGGGCGAAACCCTGGGCGGAACGAATGTTCATTGGCGGGCATTTTGGTGTATCAGGCATACGCCCTGAAAGGGCAGATCAACCCAGCCCAGGGCAACGCCCTGGGGTTGCGGATGCCAAAAGAAAATCCCC
>MIQB01000014.1 GCA_002890585.1 Tannerella sp. oral taxon 808 | reverse complement strand
AGGGGCGTATCGAATACGCCCTTCAAACGCCCCGACAGGGGCGAACGATCGTCCGGCGGCCGGGTACCCGTGGGGCGTATGCGATACGCCCCTACATCGGTGGGCCATTCGGCGTTGGGTTTTTGTAGGGGCGTATCAAATACGCCCTTCAAACGCCCCGACAGGGGCGAACGATCGTCCGACGGCCGGGTACCTGTGGGGCGTATGCGATACGCCCCTACATCGGCGGGGCTTGCTGATTGCCGGTAGGGTAGGGGCGAAAAATTTTTCGCCCCTACGATTGTCTGGAAGGTCCATTGCAACCCGGCGACGGTGCTTACTTTTTGGGGGAAGCTGATTTCCGGTCGGCGACAGTGCTTACTTTTTGGGGGAAGCTGATTTCCGGTCGGCGACGGTGCTTACTTTTTGGGGGAAGCTGATTTCCGGCCGGCGATGATGCTTACTTTTTGGGGGAAGCAGATTTCCGGTCGGCGACGGCACTTACTTTTTGGGGGAAGCTGATTTCCGGTCGGCGACGGTGCTTACTTTTTGAGGGAAGCAGATTTTCTGGTCATCGATAGCAGTTCCGCCATTGGGTTTCCATTGCGGCGAAAGATTTTCTGCCCTTACGATTGTCAGGAAGGTATGCCGTTAGTCAGAGATAGCGCTTCCGCAGTTATGTTTGTGGCGGCTACGCACGTATATTGCCCTAAACCCATCGGCAGAGGGCTATCGCTCCGAGGCATGGGGGCAAACTGAGGCGTAGGTTAGGCGTCGCCGAGCGTCGGTCGCCCTTACTTTTTATCACATGACAGATAACCCCTGGCGGATATCTCATCCGCCCACACATTATTTATATATATGAATAGAATCAAACTACCCTTTTTCTCCCTTTGCCTGCTGCTGACGACGAGCATCACCCTGCGGGCGCAGAATGTGCAGATGCACTACGACTTTGGCCACGCCCTCTACGACTCCGAACGTGGGCGCGCCCACTGGACGTCAACCGTGGAGATGTTTCGACCCGACACCTGGGGCAACACCTTCTTCTTTGTCGATATGGATTACACGAACGACGGCGTCTCCGGCGCTTATTGGGAGATTAGCCGCGAGCTGCGCTGGTGGAAGGCTCCCGTGGCCCTGCATGTGGAGTACAACGGCGGGATGAACCACATCCGCAACGCCTACCTCGCCGGCGCCACCTACGCCTGGGATCGCCCCGACTTCGCATGCGGCTTCGCCCTCATGGCCATGTACAAGTACATCCAGCGCGCGCCGGAGCCGAACAGTTTTCAGCTCACCGCCACGTGGTATGTGCATGCCGCCGCGGGCCGCTTCACCTTCTCCGGATTCGCCGACTGGTGGCGCGAGCCGGGCTTGGCGGGCGACTTTGCGTTTATCAGCGAGCCGCAAGTTTGGGTCAATCTCAACCGTTTCCGAGGCATCGATCCGCACTTCAACCTCAGTCTTGGCAGCGAGGTAGAGCTATCGAACAACTTCGCCGGGCAAGACGGCTTCCGAGTGAACCCGACGATAGCCGCCAAGTGGACATTCTGAGGCTTCGCAGAGCGGCGCATCTGCGGCGTTGCCTGCGACACTCGGTGTTCAGTCATGTGCTACAGCACACTCCCTCCACCTCAGTCTTGGCGCCTTGCATCTACACCACGCTGCAAACCCTCAGTAACAACCAATAACCAGCAGATAAGATGGCGATCATCGCCTTGATTTTCTTTTGCCTTCTTTTCTTTCATCAAGGAAAGAAAAGAAGGTGGGGGCCCGGGGGCAACGCCCCCCCATATGCCATACCCGACATCGGAACAAGCATGGCGCATAAGCAATCCCACCCTATTTTTATCCCCGCCACAATCATAACCCGGGCATACCCCTCCCCTTAAAACTTATCACCCCTCGCCTATCATCCATAACCCTTCCCCTAAAACTTATAAGCTCTCGCTCATCATCGGTAACCCTTCCCCTAAAACTTATGATCCCTCGCTTGTCACCCGTAACCCTTCACTCGTAACTTATCACCCCTCGCCTGTCACCCGTAACCCCTCACTCGTAACCCCATGACTACCCTCACGCGACTTTTCGGCTTCGATCCGCGGACAATGAGCGTCCGCACAGAGATCGTGGCCGGCATCACCACCTTCCTGACGATGGCCTACATCCTGGCCGTCAACCCAAACATCATGGGCGACATCGGCATGGATCGGGGCGCCGTCTTTACCACCACGGCCATCATCTCCATGTTCTCCACCCTCATCATGGCGATCTACGCCCGCCTCCCCTTCGCGCTGGCGCCGGGCATGGGCCTGAACGCCTTCTTCGCCTACACCGTTTGCATGAAGATGGGTTACGATTGGTCGTTCGCCCTCACTGCCGTGCTCATCGAGGGCATCGCCTTCATCATCCTCACCGAGACGAACCTCCGCGACGCCATCGTGAACGCCATCCCCGGCTCCATTCGCCACGCCATCGGGCCGGGCATCGGGCTCTACATCGCTTTCATCGGACTAAAGAACGGCGGCGTCATCGCCTCCAGCCCCGCCACGTTCGTCACGCTCGGGCACATCACCTCCGGCCCCGGACTGCTCTCCATCATCGGCCTCGTGTTGACGGGCACACTGCTCATCCTCAACGTCCGCGGCGCCCTGTTGCTCGGCATCCTCGGGACGACACTCCTTGGCATCCCTCTGGGCCAGACCACATTTGCCGGCGTGGCCGGTCTCCCGCCCTCCATAGCCCCGATCGCCTTCAAATTCGACTTTACCCACATCCTCTCCGTCGACATGCTCATCGTCGTCCTCACATTCCTTTTCATCGACATGTTCGATACCATCGGCACGCTCGTGGGCGTCTCCACGAAAGCAGGATTGCTGCGCGACGGTCAGGTGCCACACCTCAAGCGAGCCTTCATGGCCGACGCCGTGGGCACAACCCTCGGATCGATGATGGGATCGAGCGCCATCGCCACCTATGTCGAGAGCGCCTCAGGCGTGGCGCAAGGTGGCCGATCGGGACTCACCGCATTTACTACGGCCGTGTGCTTCGGCGTGGCACTCATCTTCGCCCCGCTCTTCCTCTCCATCCCCGGCTCAGCCACCTGCCCCGTGCTCGTCATCGTCGGCCTCTTCATGCTCAGCCCCATCCGAAACATCGACTTAGACGACTACGCCGAATCACTGCCCGCCTTCATCTGCCTCATCCTCATGCCCCTCACGTATAGCATCTCAGACGGCATCTTGATCGGCATCATCAGCTACGTCGTCCTCAACCTGCTCAGCGGAAAGCACCGCAAGCTCACCCCGGCGATGTACATCTTGGCCGCGCTCTTCATCTTGAAATACATCTTCATCGGGTAAAGGCGGGGGAGAGCGAAAAACGCATCGCGCCCCCCCTTGACGATCATAGGTTGCCGCGAAAACGCGAAACGGCCGGGTACCGGAGGCAGAAGCCCCACAGATACCCGGCCGTTTCGCGTTAATCCCTTTTCCGTTAGTCCTCTCCGCTGATCTTGCGGAGCCGCTCCTCATCGATGAGCTTGATCTTACGGCCATCCAAAGCAATGACCCGCTCAGAAGAGAAGGCCGAAAGCGTGCGGACAGCATTCGAGGGTGTCATGTTCGATAGGTTGGCCAAGTCTTCACGCGAAAGGTAGATGCTGATCGTGGCGCCGTCCTCCTCCAGGCCGTAGCTGTCTTTCAGGAAGAGCAGCGACTCGGCCAGTCGACCCCGGATGTGCTTCTGCGTGAGGTTTACGGTGCGCTCGTCGGCAATGCCTAAATCGACAGAGAGCTGGCGGATGAAGAACATGGCCAACCTTGAATTGGCGCGGATCAGTAAGTCGACGATGCGCAGTGGAATGGCGCAGACTACGGAGGCCTCACAGGCGGAGGCGCTGGTCAGGTAGCGTTCGCGGGCGAAGTACGCCCGGTAGGCGAAGTATTGGATGGGGCGAATCATGCGAATGATCTGGCTACGGCCTCCCACTCCTTCCTTAGATATTTTCACCTTCCCTTTCAGCAAACACATCAATTCCGTAGGCTCTTCGCCTTCGGAATAGATCGTTTGGTTTCGCTTGTAGTGTGCAATGATGGAGTGTGCACGTAAGATTGTTCGTTCCTCCTCGTTCAGCAGCCGCCACACGCGGGCCCAGCTTGTCGAGGCATCAATCTCTTCTTGTTGTTTATTGTTATTCCTCGGTTCCACTTGATGATCTGCTTTTTTGTTTACTCAATTCCGTTTTGGTGGGCCAAATGTAACTGAGAAATCAAACCAACAATTTCCGAGGTTAGGCAGATTATTCCACTGCCATCTCACTGCAGATAGATATCTCCGAAGGATGACGCGACCTGTACCGTGGCCCGAGGATTGCTTGATGCGCCGGCCGTTCCCACCAACTCATTTCTGCGTCCGGTTCGTGTATCGGTGGCACGGATGCTCAGCTTGCCCGTGTGGATTGTGCCGTAGGAGGCCGACAGCGTAGCGCGGAAGGCGTGAGTGGGCGTTAGGCCGAGGCGCACCTCGCTATAGGAGGCTTGGACGCTGATCTCGCTGAAGTCGCGCGCCACCTCTCTGATCCGGAGGCCGCCGAAGCGCAGCTTATCCACCACGCACTGCTGCTCCAAGCGGTCGATCTTGACTTGCGTATAGCCCGCCGTCAAAGTGCAGCGCCCGACGGACTCGATGCGGTAGGTGCCGTCGAATTTTGACGTGCCTGTGAAGCTCCCCACGGTGCCAAGGGTGACGCTTGAGTAGCGGCTGTCGAGGGTGAGCGTCGCGCAGCGGTCGATGGAGGCCATGCCAAAGGAGACGCTGACCGAGGCCGTCGCGGCTTCCTTGAGGTAGAGGTTGCCGTACTTCACCGTGACGGTGAGTGGCTGTGTGGCTCGGTTGAGGTAGATGTTGCCGAAGCGGTTGATGAGCGAGAGGACGACGTCGCGCGGGGCCGTCACGGTGTAGTTGACCAACCGACCGCAGTTGTTGCAGCGGATGATGTGATGACTTGTCCGGGCGACCACACGGTTGCCGGATTGCGAGAGGTCGACGCTGATGGAATTGACATACTTCCGCGCTTCCTCCTCCGTGGAGCCTTCGCCGATGAGCTCGACGCGGATGAGGATCTTACGATCCGCGCCCTCGACGATGCGGATCTCGCCGAAGCGGTTGTCGATGGAGAGCTCGGGGCGCGCCCCGACATTAAATTCTTTCACGATCTGCCGCCGATACTCTTTTGCGACGGCTGTGGTGCTCACGGTGCAAAGGCCCATGAGCAGCAGCATCAGCATTCTTTTCATGATTCCTCTTTGTTATGGTTATGGTTATTGGTTGATAATCGCGATTGGATGTGCTTCAGGGCGTCGATCTTGGAGGTGTAGACGCGCACGATGAGGGTGATGCGCTCGTCGTCGGTCAGCTGCACGTCGGGCACGTCCTCGGCCTGCATGGCGCGTAGCTCATCGAGCAGCTCTTGGCGATCGGCACTCGCGGCGTGGTCGACTAATGCGCGCGTGGCTGCTAACTCATGGTCGAGCCGCAGGGCGTAATAGCTCTGCACCTCGGCCGGCGAGTCCACCGCCTGCGCCTGGGTCGGTGCGTCAGCTTGAGGCGTAGCGGGCGACCATAAGAGGGCGGTTAGTATGGCTGCTGCCACAGCTGCTGCGCTCGCCGTCCACAGCCACAGCCGGCGGCGATGGCGATGTGCCTTGCGCTCGGTGTCTAATCGCTCGGCAAAGCGTGCGCGATGGCCTGCCGGCGGCTCGGATGCGGCTCGGAGGTCCGTGGCTTGCGCCCGCAGGTTGGTTTCTAATCTTTCGTTCGTATTCATCATTCCTCCTTTCGTTTTAACAGGTTACGCAGCCGCGAGAGTCCGCGGGAGTATTGCACGCGCACGCTGGAGGGGTTGGCTCGGAGCGTGGCGGCGATGTCGGCGAAGCGCATGCCCCTGAAGAGGCGCAGGCGGAGTATGTTGCGGTAGGTCTCCGGCAGGCTGTCCACGCCGCGGCGGATTTCGTCGGCATCGGGCAGTGCGGGGGAAGGCTCGTCGGGTTCGTCGGGGGTGTCGTCGGGCAGTGTGGCTTCGTTGAGGGGGAAGGTGAGCGTGGAGCGACGGCTGCGGAGTCGGTCGATGGCGGCGTTGGTGGCCATGCGGTGCAGGTAGCGCGCTGTCGCGTTGGCATCGGCTTGGAGCAGGGAGGGTCGGAGGAGCACCTTCAGGAGTACGTCTTGCATCACCTCCTCTGCCTCGCTGCCGGCGCCGAGGATGGCCGCGGCGCTGTGGTAGGTGGAGCTGTAGAAGCGGTCGTAGAAGGCGAGTTGCGATGCCCGCTGCCCTTGCCTTACGCCTTCGATGATGTCTTCGTAACGATCCATGCTCGCCTTATTTCTCAATGGGTTTACCCCTATAACGTGGCCGATGGAGATTTGCTACACAGGGGCCCTTTCGGCCGGGGGATTCGGGGCGGAAAGGTAGGGCGGGGAAGGGGGATGGGCGTCGCCGACATGCCCCACCTACGGCCATCCCGCCCTGTGTTTACTTTTGACCCCGAATTTTTTTTACCACCTGATAGAGAGATAATGATGAAAAGACAATTCCTCCTTTTATGCTGCGCGCTGGCGGCCTTGACCACCGGATGCCGCCGGACAAACCAGCAGGCGGCGACGCACACCTTCACGCCCGCCGCTGTGCCCGCAGAATACCGCGAACCGCAGGCGCGTGCCGCCTACTTAGCCCAGCACTACTGGGACGGCTTCGACTTCGGCGACACGGCCTTCGTTGGCTCCGCCGAGGACGTGACCGAGCACGCCCTCGTGGACTACTTCAACGCCGTCTTCCCCTACGTCACCTACGACGTGGCCGCCGCCAGCATCCGCAACCTGCTCGACCACGCCGTCGTGAACCGCGCCATGTACGCCTTCTTCACCTCCAAGATGGAGCAGTACCTCTTCGACCCCACCTCGCCCATGCGCAACGAGGAGTACTTCATCCCCACGCTGCAGCACATGCTGGCCACCGACAGCCTCGACCGATACCGCAAGGCCCGCGCCGAGGCCATGCTCACAGAGGCCGCCCGGAACCGCCCCGGCACACCCGCCGCCGACATCCATTACACGATGGCCAACGGCACCACCGGATCGCTCTACGGGCTGAAGACGGACCTTGTGCTCATCTTCTTCCACAACCTCGACTGTGGCACCTGCCGCGAGGTCAGCGCCGCCATCAGCGCCTCGCCCATCGTCCGAGAGATGATGCGCCAAGGCCGCCTCACCGTCCTGGCCATCTACCCCGACATGGCAGCCGACATGTGGCGACAGTACCTGCCACAGATGCCCCCTGAATGGACCCACGGCTACGACCGCGACCTGGAAATAGCCAACCAGCACACCTACAGCCTCCGCGTCCTGCCCGCCCTCTACCTCGTCGGCCGCGACCGCCGCGTCATCATGAAAGACGCCGCCTTCCCCTACGTCGAGCAATACCTCGCCACCATCCTCAACCCACCCGCCATCATGCAGCCGAAATAAGCGTAGTAGCGCGCCCTTGGCGCAGGTAGTTACGGGGCTTTCGCCCCGGGTAGTTAGAAGTAGTAGGAAGAAGAAGCCTCTCCCCCTTTGACGCCCTCATAACTCCCGCGCCACAAGGCGCATAACTACCTATAACTACCGCGCCGCAAGGCGCATAACTACTCTAACTACTTATATAATATGAAGAAAAGCATCATCTACACCGGCGGCGGTGACAAAGGCACCACCGCCCTCGTGGGCGGCTTCCGCGTGCCCAAGACCCACCCACGGCTCGAAGCCTACGGCACCATCGACGAGCTCAATTCACACATCGGCCTACTCATGGCCGAGACCGACGACCCCGAAACGCTCGACACACTCCGCTTCGTGCAACACAAACTCTTCACCGTCGGTTCCTACCTCGCCACCGACCCCACCAAGACCGACTTCCGCATCGAGAGCCGCGTCACCCCCGAAGCCATCCGCCGCCTCGAGGGCGCCATTGACCGCCTCGACGCCCAGCTGCCCCGCCTCAAAGCCTTCGTCCTGCCCGGCGGCAACCGCGCCTCGGCCGAGGCACACGTCTGCCGCACCGTCTGCCGCCGCGCCGAACGCCGCATCTACCGCCTCACCGAAGAAGCCGAAGTAGAAGCCCCCGTACTCATCTTCATCAACCGCCTCTCCGACCTCCTCTTCGTCATCGCCCGCAACGAATGCGTCCGCCGCGGCAACGACGAAATCGTCTGGGACAGCACCGAGACCCCTTGAGGGGCGGAGCGCATTGCCGGGACGCCATAAATCATATCCCGGCCACACACTGTAGGGGCGAGAGAATCTTTCGCCCCTACTTGTTTCCGGTGAGGGGCAAAGCAATGGTCGGAGGTGGAAAAATCACTCGTTTCTCCCCTCCCGACAATGGTTTTCCAGTCATTTCCGCTTGATTTTCCCCGCTATTATGATCGCGCTAAGGCTGATTTTTTCCATTTACCCCCATAGCCTTTCTTTTTACCCTGTTCGGAACTTCCCGAATGGCTCATATAATACTGAAACACTCTTTCGGTATATTCCGATTAATCACCATGCTATATTACATCCGTTCGGAATTTTCCGAAGATAGAATACAGTGTAGTACATCTGCTCGGAATTATCCGAAGCTATCGATACAATCGTTTTTATATCATCGGGAATTTCCGGAAGTACGTTTTCATATAGTTTCCATCAATTGGGAAATTCCGATTAAATAAAATATAGCGATATGTCATTTCGGAACCTTCCGATTGATATAAATTATTTGTTTCAAACTTTCGGGAAATCCCGAAGGTGTGGAAATGGTTGTATTGATAGTCTCGGAAAATTCCGAACAGATGTACTACACTGTATTCTATCTTCGGAAAGTTCCGAACGGATGTAATACAATATAGTGATTAATCGGAAGATCCCGAAAGAGTGTTTCAGTATTATATAAGCCATTCGGAAAGTTCCGAACAGGGTGAAGAGAAAGGCTACGGGGGTAAATGGAGAAAATCAGCCTTGGCGGAGGGCGTATTGGGAGGCAAATCGAAACAAGCGACGGCGGAATCTATCTGCGGGAACGAAGAACGGGGAAATGAAAAGTGAAAAATGACCGCGTACGCCCCATACATGTACCCCGCATTTTCCTCCTCCCCCTCGTCCACCCCCCAGCCGCCACCCCGTCAGACTTGCAAGTGATTAAAGTAAATCTACTTTTGCGCGCCTTTCATGCCAAGGAGGGAGGGCGCACATCCGCCCCACCCCCCGCACATGCAAAGGATTAAGACAATCTCAAACAGTGTAAAAAGAGAAACTTTATGTATTGGACATTAGAGTTGGCTTCCAAACTGGAAGATGCCCCTTGGCCAGCCTCCAAGGACGAGCTGATAGACTATGCACAGCGTTCCGGCGCCCCACTCGAGGTGATCGAAAACCTGCAAGAAATGGAGGACGAAGGCGAAGTCTACGAAAGCATAGAGGACATTTGGCCGGATTACCCCAGTAAGGAAGATTTCTTCTTCAACGAAGAAGAATATTGAAACCCCAACAGAAAGAAAGAGTTGCAGGCCATGCACGCTTGCAACTCTTTTTTCATTTACCCCAAACACAATTTCCACCCCCCCTTAGCGGTTTATTCAGGGTGAATATGCCAAAGAGATACGATCGGTCCTGGACAGTATGCCTCAGCCTCCTTTTGTGCGCAACAACCCTCGCCGCACAAACGGACGCCCCCCTGAACCATTACTTCACAGCAACCACAGCCTACAACCCCGCCGCCGTCGGGATGAAAAGCGAAATCGCACTCACCGCCCTCTACCGCCTCCAATGGCTCGGAATGGATCAAGGCGCCCCACGCACCCTCTTCGCCGGAGCCGACATGCCCCTACGCTTCCGAGGCACCCACAACGGCGTCGGCCTCATCGTCATCAACGACGAACAAAGCACCCTCTATAAAAACATGTCCGTCGCCCTACAAGCAGCCCACAAACGCCGCCTCGGCAAAGGAACACTCAGCATCGGCCTCCAAGCCGGCATGATCAACAACACCTTCCAAGGCTCCAAAGCACACCCCGTGCCCGAAGACACCGAAGGCAGCACCGACCATTCACAAGACGACGACGCCATCCCCCGCGAAGACCTCACCGCCAAAAGCCTCGACCTCGCCCTCGGCCTCATCTACTACACCGACCAATACTACTTCGGCATCGCCTCCACACACCTCACCGCACCCACCCTCCAGCTCAGCGACCAGTTCGGGCGGAAAGTCATGCGTGAATACAATTTAATGGCAGCATACAATATCACCTTGCGCAACCCGTTGGTGGAATTGCGTCCCTCACTCATGCTACGCTCCGACCTCCACACCAGCGTCGGCGACGTAACCCTGAGAGCCGTCTATAAAAAGATGTTCAACGGAGGGCTCGGCGTCCGCATCACCGACAGCGGCACCACAAACGGCATCCTCTACCTCGGCGCCGACATCGCCGGCTTCCGCGTCAGTTACGCCTACGAATACCCCTTCTCGGCACTCTCCAGAACCACCTTCGGCAGCCACGAAGCCATCGTCACCTACAGCGTGAAGCTCGTCAAACCCAAGGAAGGCCGAAACCGCCACAAGAGCATCAGAATATTATAAGACAAAACCATAGACAATCCCAAAGAGAAGAGATACAGAGCAATGAAGAAGATAGCAATCATGGCTGCGACAGCCACACTGCTCACAGCGTGCGGCAAAATGCTTTCCGGCGACGGCGGAGAACTCGTCGGCGCCCGCATGGCCTCCTACAACGAACCAACCCCCTACGGAATGGTGCTGATCAAACGAGGATCATTCCAAATGGGACCCGCCGACAAAGACAGTTTGTGGGGATTCGAGCCAGAAACACGAGGCGTCTCATTCGAATCATTCTGGATGGACGAAACAGAAATCACCAATGCCCAGTATCGCCAATTCGTCTACTGGGTACGCGACTCCATCATCCGAACCCGCCTGGCCGATCCCGCCTACGGAGGCAACGAACTCTTTATGATCACCGAAGACAAATACGGCGACCCCGTCACACCACACCTCGACTGGACACGCCCCATCCCCTGGAAACGCGCCAACGAAGACGAACGACGCGCCATCGAAAGCGTCTACTACACACACCCCGTCACCGGCGAACGCAGCCTCGACCCACGGCAGATGAACTACAAATACGAGTGGTATGACTACACCGCAGCCGCCCTGCGCCGCAACCAACTCGACCCCGCCGCACGCGAACGCAACACCGACATCCAAGTCGACCCCAACGAAGTCGTGATGATCTCCAAAGACACCGCCTTCTTCGACGCCGAAGGACACCCCGTAAACCAAACCATCACCCGAGCACTCAGCAGCCCCTTCGACTTCCTCCACACACGCATCGTCAACATCTACCCCGACGAAACCAGCTGGGTGAACGACTTCAAAAACGCCCACAACGAACCCTACCTCAAAACCTACTTCACACACCCCGGCTACGATGATTATCCCGTCGTAGGCGTCTCGTGGGAGCAAGCCACAGCCTTCTGCGTCTGGCGCACAGAGTACTACAAGAAGTCCATCAACCTGCCACCAGGCACAGTCATCGAGCCCTACCGCCTACCCACCGAAGGCGAATGGGAATACGCCGCCCGCGCAGGCAAAAGCGAGAACAAATACCCCTGGTCAACCAACGAACTCCAAAACGCCAAAGGATGCTTCATGGCCAACTTCAAACCAGGCGATGGCAACTACACAGAAGACGGCCACCTGATCACCTCACGCGTGGCCACCTTCGCCCCGAACGAGTTTGGACTCTACGACATGGCCGGAAACGTAGCCGAGTGGACCTCGTCAGTCTACACCGAGTCAGGCATCAAGCAAGCCAGCGACCTCAACCCCGATTTGCATTACAACGCAGCGAAAGAAGATCCGTACGACATGAAAAAGAAGGTGGTGCGCGGCGGATCGTGGAAAGACGTAGCCGAGTTCATCCGCTCCGACCGCCGCACGTTTGAATACCAAAACGAGACACGCTCCTACATCGGTTTCCGCTGCGTGCGCACGCAAGTCGGATTCTCCAACGCCAAAGGCAAAGGCGGCAAAAGCAAGATCAAAAACAAGAAGAAGTAAACACACATAGAGATAGAGAGAGTCCCCCCCTCCCTCCAATAATTACACAGCGATATGGGAAAATATAGAAGATATAAGAACCGGATGGAGATGTTCCTCTCGTCCGAAAATGGCAAACGGACGCTGAACTTCGTCTACAGCTGGGGCGCATCCATCGTCATCATCGGCGCATTGTTCAAGATTCTGCACCACCCGCTCGGCAGCCTCATCCTGTCCGTAGCCATGGTCACGGAGGCGCTCGTCTTTTTCGTCTCAGCCTTTGAGCGGCCATCCAACGAATACCATTGGGAAGAAGTTTTCCCCGTGCTCAAATCGAAAAACCCACTCGATCGCCCAGATTTCAATACCACCAGTGGTGGCAACGGCAACAACAGTAACGGCAACAACTTCGGCGGCCCCATCGTGGTCGGCGACTTGTCTGGCTTGCAGAACTTGCAAGGTTTACAGGGGAGCGACCTGCCGTTCACGGGCAATGTCCGCGCCGCCGCTGCGAACAGCGCTGAGATCGGTATGGCAGCGATGGGCTTGAACGTCTCAGAGGAGGATACGCGCAGCCTCAGCGAAAGCATCAAAAAGCTCGGCGATGCCGCAGAGCAGATCTCCCACATGGCCGACCTGACGGACGCTACGAAGGCGTACATAGAGCAGATCTCCGGCGTGTCGGCCAACTTAGAACGCTTCAACACCGTGACCCAATCGCTGAACGAAGCGTCCGACACGCTCGTCAACTCCTACCGCTCCATCGCTGGCACAACGACCGAAGGAAGCGAGGAGCAAACGCTCAGCTATGTGCAGCAAATGGAGCAATTGAACCGCAGCCTCTCCGGCATGAACGAGTTCTACTCCGCTCACTTAGATGGCCTCCGTGCGCAGATGGACACCATCCGACAGATCAACGACGGCCTGGGGCGTATTCGCGATATGTATAACAACTCCGTGATGGATAGCACCGCCTTCCGCAACGAGAACGAGCGCATGGCGCAACTCCTCTCGCAGCTCAATCAGGTGTATGGCCGCCTCTTGCAAGCCATGACGGTAAACATGGGATCGAACGGAGGCAATATGTATCCCCCGCAGCAGCAACCGATGTATCCGCAGGGCGCACCGGCCGGCTATCCCCCGCAGGGATACGCACAACAGCCCCCGTACAACCAAGCCCCAATGAGATAACCGCCACCCCCAACAGAGACAGATCTACCCACAGTTATAATGTCAGGAATAGCAAACAATCCCAATTCGCCGCGCCAGAAGATGATCAACCTGATGTATCTCGTGTTCATTGCCATGATGGCGATGAACGATACATCATCGGAGGTGTTGAGCGGGTTTGAGTTGGTGGAGAAGAGCCTGCGCGAATCCACCACGACAGCCGCCGACCGCAACCGCAAGACGCTGGAGGAATTGGAGGCCGCCAATCGGGTGAACCCCGCGAAGGCGGGGGAGTGGTACGCGAAAGGAAAGGAAGTCAAGAAGCAATCCGATGAGCTGTTCGAGTACATCCAGCAGCTCAAGCTCCGCATCGTGCGGCAGGCCGATGGCAAGGACGGGAACGTGGATCAGATACAACACAAAGAAGACCTTGATGCCGCCTCTGAGGTGATGCTTTCGCCGACGAGCCACGAGGCATCGAAGCTGAAGAAGCGACTGGAGAACTACCGCGCCATGATGAGCCGCATGGTGGACGACCCCGACAAACGCGCCATGCTGGAGCGGGCGATCGATACGAAAGTGCCCGGCAAGTCAGGCCTCAACCTCCGCTCGTGGGAGACGGCGCTCTTCGAGAGCATGCCTGTGGCGTCGGCCGTCACCATACTGACAAAATATCAGAACGACATCCGCTACGTCGAGGGTGAGGCACTCTCGTCCATCGCACGGAGTGTCGACATCGGCGACTATCGCGTGAATAAGATCGTGGCGCAGGTGGTGCCCAAGAGCCAGATCGTCATGAGTGGTACGCCTTACGAAGCCAACATCGTGCTCTCCGCCATCGACTCCACGCAGCGCCCGCAGCTCTTCATCGGGCCGCGCGGCAGCGAGCATGAGGTGGTGGGCTACGACGGCACATACACCGTCGGCACCGGATCGACGGGCACGTTCCCCATACAGGGCTACCTGAAAGTGCCGGGCAAAGACCCGTATTACTTCAGCAGCGAATACTCCGTATCGGCCAAGACGGCCACCGTGGCCTCGGCCCTGATGCGTGTGCTTTACGCCGGGCGCGTACGTGAAAATGAAATAGAGATCGCTGTGCCGGGCGTGGCCAGCGGCGACGTGACGGCCACGATGACCAACGGACAGATCCGCACCGAGAACGGCAAGCGCTACGCCGTGCCCAACGTGGGTGCCCGTGAGGCTGTGATCTCCGTGTCGGCCAAGATCGGCGGCGTGTCGGCCAAGATCGGCGACTTCACCTTCAAGGTGCGCCAGTTGCCCAAGGCCCAGCCGTACATATTATATAAGGATGCCAACGGCACCACGCGCAAGTTCACCGGCGGGCGCATCTCGAAGCGTGCGTTGCTTGAAGCCTCCGGTCTGCAGTCTGCCATCGACGACGGCATCCTCGACATCGAGTGCCGCGTGAAGCACTTCACGCTCACCTACTCCGACTCGATGGGCAACTCGCTCATGGAGGTGTCGCAGGGCGGCAGCTTCACCGAACGGCAGAAGAGCTACATCCGCAACTTGCAGCGCGGCAAGCAGTTCTACATTAAGTCCGTCTCCGTCACTCCCGAAGGCGTGGAGCAGGAGGCGGTCGTGTTCGACGTCATTGTGCAATGAAGGGGGGGGAGTCAAAAGGTAGTTAGAAGTAGTAAGAGGGTAGTTAGAAGTAGGCTTCAACGTCGCTCAAACAGATAAACGCATAAACAGATAAACGAAGAAGATCGAGAGATGAAACGGATTGGTTTTTTGGCGCTCCTCGTGGGCGTTTTGATGATGTTCGCTACACCGATGGCGCGGGCGCAGGAGGATGAGAATCGCCCGGCGCGCCGCTCGCCGCAGATGGGGCGCAGCAGCGATCGTAACCGACAAAATGACAACAACGGCGACTTGCCCGAGCTCACCGTGCGTGCGCAATACCTCAACGATCGGCTGACGCAGGACGTGGGAAACGCTCGCTGGATGCGCATCATTTACCGCGAACTGAACATGCTGGAGGACAAGAACGCACCGCTCTATTATCCCGTCACGCCGATCAATGGCACGCAAAACCTCTTCACCATCATCTTCCGCCTTGTGGCAGATGGCAAGCTGCCCGCCTACGAATATTTGGACGGCTATGAGGCCTTCGACGATGCGCATGTGGTGGACTTCAAGTCCGTCCTCGACCGCTTCTCCATCATGTATCAGACGACCTCCGGGCGCGACGGCCGCACGCGCTACGTAATCAACGACAGCGATGTGCCCTCTGGCGAGGTGCGCGCCTTCTACGTCAAGGAGGCGTGGTATTTCGATCAGAACAACTCCGTCTTCGATGTGAAAACGCTCGCCATCAGCCCGATCATCTTTTACGAGGGCGACATGGGCACGGAGCGTACGCCGATGTTTTGGGTGCTCTACGAGGAGGTGCGGCCGTACGTCTCGGGCACGTACATCATGACCTCGAACATGAACAATGCGAAGACGTTTACGATCGACGACTACTTCCGCCGCCGCATGTTCGACGGCAAGATCATTAAGGCCGAAAACCTGCTCAACATCCCGCTCCAGGCCTACTGCCCAACGCCCGACTCGATGGCGAAGGAGCAGCAGAAGATCGAGTCGCAGCTGCAAGCCTTCAACGAGGGGCTATGGTTCCGGCCCGACACCACCGCGCAGGTGGTCGCCACGGGTAAGTCGAAGAAGAGCGCTCGCCGCGGCGCCTCTGTCAAAAAGTCAGATTCGGACGACAAGGCCTCGAAGGCCAAGCCCGAGAAGGCAGCCAAGGCACCGAAAGCCCCCAAAGCAAAGGCTGAGAAGTCGGCCGGAGCGACCCGCAGCGTGCGGCGCAGGCGGTGATCCTTCGGGAGAAACGAAAAGCGGAAGGCGAAGAGTGAAAAATCCTGTCGAGCGGTGGATCGCATCCCCGTCGGCAGGATTTTTTTTGTCGTTGAATTGAAGGAGGTAGACCCAGAGACGAAAAATATACGTCTGAAGGCTGAGCATTTAGGCTCGGAAACAGAAAAATATTCGTCTAAGGACGTATCCGATTACGTCCGAGACGTAATCGATTACGTTCAGAATAGAAAAATATACGTCCGTGGACGTATATTTTTAGGTTCAGAACCGAAAAATTCCGGTTCGGAACCGAATCATTTAGGTTCGGAACCGAAAAATATAGGTTGGGGGACGTATATTTTTACGTCCGGGACCTAAAAACTTCGATCCTGGACGTAAACACTTCGTCTCAGCGCCGAAACGGATCATCACTGAGCCGATCCTATTGCTTGCGCAGCCGCTCGATGAGCAGTTTGAGCCGAACGACAACGAAGGCGTAGGCCAAGCGTGGCAGGATGATCCAAAGCCACGGGGCGCCGAGGGCGGCGAAGATGATCGTGTCCTCAAGGAGCGAGTGCGAGACGGCCAGGTGGTGGTTCAGCAGGTCGCAGCTGCGGCGCGCGATGGCGTCCTGCTTCAGCTGCTCCATCATAATCGCGCTGCCATAGCTCAGGCCCACGATGTTGCCCACTAACCAGAGGAAGGAGCACTCGCGCGGCAGGCCGAAGAAGTCCATCACCGGGGCCATGCGGCGCGAGAGGCCGCGCAGGAGGTCGAACTCGTCAAGCACATAATGCAAGATCATCAACGCGGGGACGATGGCGGCGAAGAGCAGCGCGATGCGCAGCGAACTGAGCAGCCAGAGCACGACGACGTCGCCCAAGGTGTGGCTCACGGCGACGCTGCCCGTCAGGCCGGTAGGCATGTCGAAGGCGCCGTGGGGCATCAGGTGGTGCACGGTGAAGGCCATGACGAAGCTCATCGTGACGCGCAGAGCAAACATGCCGAAGAAGGTCGACCCCGTGCGGCTCTGCACGGCGCACTCCACAGGCAGCGAGTGCGAAAGCAGGCACATGAGCGAGAGGATCGTCAGTTGGCGCACCGTCAGCGGCATGGAGGTGATCAGCGCAATGGGCGCGTAGAGCGGCGTGAAGATGCTGGTCAGGAAGACGATCGCCGCCTCGCCCGGCAACCCGATCAGCCCGAAGGCGGGCGCCAAGCATCCCGACACCGCGCCCAGCAGCCCCGAGTATTGCAGCAATCGCACGGCCAACGAGACGGGCAGGATGATCTCCAGTAGCCAGAGGCACGTCCGCGCCGCCTTGGGCAGCGCCCGGCAGACGCATCGCCACACCCTCCGGCCGACAGCTTCCTCCCTATGTGTCATTTTGTCAGGCTACTTCTTGAACATGCGATCCATCTCGCGTCGGTCGTCACGCTCGCGGATCGACTGCCGCTTGTCGTACTCCTTCTTGCCGCGCGCAATGGCCAGAGCGAGCTTCGCCAGCCCGCGTTCGTTGATGTAGAGCCGTGTCGGCACAATCGTGAAGCCGCGATCCTTGGTGGCCGTCTGTAGCCGTCGGATCTCCTTGCGATTCAGCAGCAGCTTGCGGTCGCGGCGCGGCGCGTGGTTGTTGTACGTCCCGAAGGCATACTCGGCCACGTACATGTTTTTCACCCACACCTCGCCCCGCTCGACGATCGCGAACGTGTCCACAAGGCTCGCCTTGCCCAGGCGGATCGACTTGATCTCCGTGCCCGTCAGCACAATGCCAGCGGTGAACGTCTCCAAGAGCTCGTAGTCAAACGAGGCACGCTTATTCTTTATCGTAATCTGGTTCGTAGGTTTCTCTTTTGATGACATGATGAATGAATGTTGTAAGGGCGAATCGCATTCGCCCCCAGATGGATGTTTCTCTAATTAAAACCGCAACCCCGGCATCAGCATAAACAGCAATAAAGAGATGGCCGCCGGTGCACCAATGATGATGAGCGAAGCAATCCCCGTGAACTTCATCTGCACCTCTCCATCCACCTTCAGGTAGTTCACCGCCCCCGCCCAGACAATATATATGGTATACAACGCCGGTATCCACAAGAAGGCGAGATCCGGAAAGAACGACAAGATGATCTGCAACACAAACAACAGCGACGAAGCGTAACCCACAAACAGCTGCATCAGCTTCATATTGCGTTCACGCTTCATCCACGCGCCCCACAGCTCGTTCATCAGATACGACGCCAAGAAGAACCCCCCGAGGGAAGCCGCAATCGCTTTGATCGACGATTTCAGCGCGATCACAAAGTCAAACTCCCGGCCGGCGAAGAGCACGCCCGCAAACGCCGCCAGCGCAATCAAGCCGATGATGGGATAAAGGAAGTGCGCCAAGAAGGCCTCGTTGCCCGTCACCTTTTTGTGGCTTAGCGCGTCCCACGCATCCATGGGGCGAAAGATGAAGGCAATCAAACGGAAGAAGATAGATCTGAACATAGACGCTTATTAATAGGTGTTTATTCTATTTGGAGGCAGGCAAAAATACATCGTTACAACAGACCTCCTACTGACGGAGATCAGAGAAGTAACTGGACGGAAGAAACTCAGAAAGTATTTTGCTCCTAAAAGTGTAGACGAACTACTTAGGCTCTTAGAATTAATCGCCGAAAAAGTGAATATCACCCCAACCCACACAATCTGTAGAGATCCCAAGGACAACTTCTTATTAGATCTAATCGATTCCTCGAAGGCTGATTATTTAATCACGGGAGATGCCGATCTGTTGGAGCATAATCCCTTTCTGACAGCCCAGATCATCTCTCCTTCTGAATTTGAAGAGCTGTTAGTCAGAAGTAGGTAGAGGGCAGTATTATAGCGATACAGCGATGCATGGGCGAGTGATGACGGCCGTCTTTCCACAGCGCCGATCCATTGGTGCTTGTAAAGGCGGAAGATTTCTCGCCCCTACGAGGGCGCCGGGCACGCCGAGCTATTCCTTTATATAAGCGTGCATAACTCCCCCCAAAAAATTTGCCCCTGCGAAAACATTTTACTTTTGCCCCCGGTGGAATCCGAAAAACCATAGAAGAGAGTAGGAATAGAAAAACCAAACAATTGAGATAATGAAGAAATTATTGATGAGTGCGATCATGATCGCAGTATGCTCCTTCGGAGCAATGAACGCGCAGCTCCAGAAGGGTAGTGTAATGGTAGGCGGCGGCGTTGGCAACCTGAACTTCGGGTTCGGCAGCGGCAGCAACTTCTCCATCGGCATCACCCCCCGCGTGGGCTATTTTATCCAAGATCACGTGGCCATTGGTGCCAAGGTGACAGGTGTCTTCACCGGGCAGCGCCACGGCTCAAACACCTACAGCTACGGCGTGAACGCCTTCGGCCGCTACTACTTCGGCAAGAAGGAGTTCAAGACAGGCCTGAAGGAAGGTCGCTGGTTTGCAGAGGCCGGTGCAGGCTTCTCGGGTGTGAAGGGTGCTGATGTGGGCTTCAATGTCAACTTCGGCCCGGGCTACTCCTACTTCCTCAACGAGCACATCGCACTTGAGGCGCTGGCGCTCTACAACGGCCAGTTTGGCGATGGCTCCGTCAACGGAATGTCGATCAACGTAGGCTTCCAGATCTACCTGCCGTCGTCTAAGCTGAAGAAGTTGAAGTAAACTCATACATACCGTTTCATAAATCCTTGCGGTGTCACGAACCATTACTTTACACCGCAAGTCCTTCGGTAGAGGGGAAAGTCGCGAGATTTTCCCCTCTGCTTTTTTGTGCCCGAGGGGGAGCGCGCCGCGTTCGCCCAGTTTGGCTTGTGCCGAACCTTTTGACGCCCAAACTCGCCGCGTCTCCCTCTGCTCCCGGGGGGCGGCCTCGCAAACTCACCGAGTATCAAGCTCGCCAACGGATGCGACAAGCCGTCCTCAGTGAGTTTGGCTTGGTGCAGCCCAGGGGGATCGGGGGACGGATCGAGTTTTGGAGCTTATACGTTGTATGAAGAGTAAAACCCACTTGGGTTTTTGGCCTTATACATTGTATGAACAGTGAAACCCACTTGGGTTTTATATCTTATACATGGTATGCACAGTGAAACCCACTTGGGTTTTTGACCTTATACATTGTATACATAGAGAAACCCATTTGGGTTTTTAACCTTATACATTGTATACATAGTAAAACCCATTTGGGTTTTGAGTCAATACAATGTATACAGCGTAAAACCTATTTGGGTTTTTGATCTTATACATTGTATACATAGTAAAACCCACTTGGGTTTTGAGTCAATACGTCGTATAAGGTCTAAAACACGATTAATCCCTTCCTTTGCATTGCCTGACGATTGGAAAACTTGGCAAGGATGGCTGACCGATCGAGGTGAACATTCCGATCTTAAACGAGAATGAGATGAAGCGAACGATTTACATAAGGAGAATAGGCCTGAAGAAGTTGGACAACACGCTGCACGCCCAATTTCACAACGAGGCGTGCGACATGGTGCGCGAGGTGAATGCGGAAACGAGCGGGGTTCCGACTGAGCTAACCGATGAATGGCACGCTCTGGCCAACGAGGAGCTCGATCTGGCCGTCGAGGCCCGCGCCACGGTCTACACCGAGGAGATGCGCAAGAAGGATACCGAACGGACGCGCACGGCGACGTTCATCTTCGGGATCGTGCGCACGATGCGCCTCTCGCCAGACACCGCACAGGCCGAGGCAGCCCACGCGATGCACTGCATAACACGTGAGTACGTGCGGATACAAAACCGCTCCGCCCAGCGCCGATCGGCCGACCTGATCTCCCTCATCTACGACCTCAAGAAGCCTGAATGCGCCGTGCACTTGGAGCGCATGGGCCTCACGCAAGCGGTGAACGCGCTGGAGGGGCTCAACAAGGCGTACAGCCAGATGGGACAGCAGCGTACCCGCGAAAGGGCAGATTGGACGGGGAAGCATCAGCCGATGATAGCGGTGCGGCGGCAGTCGGACGCGATCTATCGGCGCGTCGTGATGCTGCTACAGATGGCTTACCTCAAGGCGACATCAGACGCGACGCGTGCGGCGATCGAGCATCTGGCTGACCTGCTGAGCAACCACTCGGCACACATCAACACCGTCTACAAGCAGAGCCTGGCCCAACGCAAAGCCAAGGCCGAGAAGCAGACGGAGGAAGAGGGTATTAATGAGTGATGGGTGTCGGGCGGGTGCCTCCCCTACGATTTGAAAATGATCCTCTATAGAGATGGAAATCACATTTGATAAAGAGTATCTGAAAGAATTATACGAAACCGGAAAGACGAAGGATAAAAAGCACCGGTTTCAGCCGCAAACCATCCGGAAATATCGCAAGACGCTTGACCTCTTGGAATCTGTATCCGTTGTTGAAGACCTTTTTCGATACCACGGTTTGCATTACGAAGCACTGCATGGCAATAAAGAAGGATTGGAGTCAGTCCGTGTGGACGATCGTTATCGCATCGAATTCAAAACGAAACAAGTCGTATCCGAAACTGTCATCACGATCTGCAACATCATAGAATTGTCGAATCATTATCAATAACAACAATGGGAAACTTAGGACACGGCTACACCCCGACGCATCCCGGGGAGGTGCTGAAAGACGAAATCGAATATCGCGGCATCCCGCTCTCGCGGCTGGCCCGACAGATGGGCATATCGTACCACGCATTGAGCGAGATCCTGAATGGGCGTCGGTCGCTCACGACACGAACGGCCATGCGGTTTGAAGCGGCATTGGATGTGCCCGCCGACTCGTTGATGCGATTGCAATTGAAATACAACCTCCACATGGCACAGGCTGACAAGAAACTGAGCGACAGTCTGGCCCAAATCCGTAAAGCCGCGGCGATGCTATAACCCGCCTTGATGCCTTACAGGCTGACCTCCCCCATCCGGCGCAGCTCCTCGTAGAGTCGGCCGACGGGCAGCCCCATGACGTTGTAAAACGATCCCTCAATGCCGCGCACGCCCACGAAGCCGATCCACTCCTGTATGCCATACGCGCCGGCCTTGTCGAAGGGGCAGAGGCGGTCGACGTAAGTCGTGATCTCAACCTCAGAGAGGGGCGCAAAGTCGACCGTGGAAGCAACGGAGAAGCTGCTCACCGCGCCCTCGGCCGTGGCCAGCACGACGCCCGTCACCACCGTGTGCCGCCGTCCGGAGAGCCGGCCGAGCATGCCGATAGCCGCGTCGCGATCGTGGGGTTTGCCGAGTATCTCGCCGTCGATGATGACAACCGTGTCAGCCGCGATCAGCAGCTCGTCGGCGCTGAGCGTGTCTAAGTAGGCGCGGGCCTTGGCGTGGGCGATGTGCAGGGGGACCTCCTGCGGGGCGAGCCCGTCAGGGTACGACTCATCGATGTCCGGGATCACGCGGACGCTGAAGCTGAGGCCCAACCCGCGCAGCAGTTCGCGTCGGCGCGGCGACTGGGAGGCGAGGATGATGCGGTGCTTCGTCCGGAGCGCAACGGCCGGTTGCGACCCTTGAGTGTGTCGGCGCGGCTTGATGCCTGCAGCCTTTCGCGCCTCGTATTGCGCGAATCGTCTTTCTAAATAATTATCTGCCATGATGTGTGTGTCTCTCTTCTTGTCTTATGGGGAGACGGGGCGCAAAGGAAGCATCTGGGGGTTAGTCGTTAGCGATACAAACGGAAGAAGGGCGATGGGAGGAGGTGGAAGGGTAATGCTGACATTAGCGCACACAATCCGCCGGAAACAGATCTGTAAGGGCAAAAGATTTTTCGCCCCTACAACCCAAGTACCGGCCGGGCATATAAAAAAGAGGACTTTGCCCTCGCCCCTCACCTCCTTTTCTTTCCTTGATGAAAGAAAAGGAGACAAAAGAAAATCAAGGCGCCAGGGGCGCCCGCCAACCTTGCCGGGTGCTTCTAACGACCAAATCAACACCAATCCATAACCCATAAACAGAAAGGAGAACCAATCATGTTAGGAGCCATTGTAGGCGACATCGTAGGGTCGCGATTTGAGTTTAACAACACACACCGGATGGACTTCGAGCTGTTCACGCCCGAGTGTGGATTTACGGACGACACGGTCTGCACCGTGGCCGTGGCCGACGCCCTGATGCGCGGCGCAGATTTCGGACAGGCACTCCACAGCTGGTGCCGCCGCTATCCCTATCCCACAGGCGGCTACGGCGGACGCTTCCGGCAGTGGGTGGCCTCGAACAATCCGCAGCCATACAACAGCTTCGGCAACGGCGCAGGCATGCGCGTCTCGCCATGCGGGTGGATCGACGGCCCGATCGACAACGTGCGCGAAGCCGCCAAACGGTCAGCCGAATGCACCCACAATCATCCGGAGGGCATCAAGGGCGCACAGTGCATCGCCGAGTGTATCCGTGCCTTGCGCGACGGCGGCGGACGCGAGGCCGTGCGCACCATCGCCACCACGGGCTACGGTTACGACATCAGCGAGACGTGCGACGAGATCCGCCGCACGAACCATTTCGATGAGACGTGTCAAGTCACCGTGCCGCAATCCGTGGTGTGCTTCTTGGAGAGCACCGACTTCGAGCACGCTGTGCGACTGGCCATCTCCATCGGCGGCGACAGCGACACGATAGCCGCCATGACGGGCAGCCTGGCCGAGGCCTTCTACGGCATCCCCGACGCGATCGGGCAACAAGCCATGGCCTGCCTGACGCAGGAAATGCAGGACGTCGTCACTGGGTTCATTGCGCAGCGACCCATACGGGTAAGTTTCAAGTAGGAATCTACTTTTGCTGCCCTATAAAAACGACCCCACAATGAATTATACAGAGACGAATATCCCCGGCGTATGGATCATGGAACCGAAGATGTTTCCTGACGCGCGGGGATATTTTATGGAAGCATTTAAGCAGTCGGACTTTGAGCAACACATCGGGCCGACGCACTTCATTCAGGACAACGAATCATGCTCCGCGCGCGGCGTGCTCCGCGGCATGCACTACCAGCTGGCGCCCTACGCGCAAGCCAAATTGGTGCGCGTCATCGTCGGCACGGTCATAGACGTGGCCGTCGACATCCGCCGCGGATCGCCCACCTTCGGGCAGTACGTGATGGTGGAGCTCTCGGCCGAAAACCGACGCCAGTTCTACATCCCGCGCGGCTTCGCGCATGGCTTCTACGTCAAGAGCGAGACGGCCATCTTCACCTATAAGATCGATAACCCCTACATGCCAACACACGAGCGCGGCTTCCGCTTCGACGACCCCGCCGTGGGCATCCAGTGGGGCATCGAGGATAGGGCCTCCATCCTCACATCCGAGAAAGACTGCGTGCTGCCACTGATGCGCGATGCGGAGATGAACTTCTTTGAGAACTAAAAACGAAAATCTAAAAACTAAAAGCCGGAGACTGGCTTGTAACCAGCCAAGTTGGCAAGCGTCCCCTGACACTTTTCACTTTTCATTTTTCCGTTCAAACATGCACACCTACTTAATCACCGGCGGAGCCGGATTCATCGGCGCCAACTTCGTGAAGCACATGTTGGCCACCCACGCGGACGCGCAACTCGTCGTCCTCGACCTACTCACCTACGCAGGCAACCTGCACACAATCGAAGGCGACATCGATGGCAAGCGTTGCCACTTCGTCAAAGGCGACATCGGCGACCGCACACTCGTGGAAAGCCTCTTTGAGAAGTACCCCATCGACTGCGTCGTCAACTTCGCCGCCGAAAGCCACGTGGATCGCAGCATCGAAGATCCGCAGCTCTTCCTCATGACTAACATCCTCGGCACACAGAACCTGCTCAACGCCGCACGCCACGCATGGACTACCGGCCGCGATGCAACAGGATACCCGACGTGGCGCCCCGGCGTACGCTTCCATCAAGTCTCCACCGACGAGGTCTACGGCAGCCTCGGCCCCGACGGCTTCTTCACCGAGACGACTCCCCTAGCCCCGCACAGCCCCTACAGCGCCTCAAAGACGAGCGCCGATCTGGTGGCAATGGCTTACCACGACACCTATCGCATGCCCGTCAGCATCACCCGCTGCTCAAACAACTACGGGCCGTATCACTTCCCCGAAAAGCTGATCCCGCTCATCATTAATAACATCCTCGAGGGGAAACAGCTGCCCGTCTACGGCGACGGTTCAAACGTCCGCGACTGGCTCTATGTCGAGGATCACTGCAAAGCCATCGACGCCGTGATCCATCGCGGACGCGCAGGCGAGGTTTACAACGTGGGCGGACACAACGAACGAAAGAACATCGACATCGTGCGCACCATCCTTCGCACCGTCCACCGCCTAATGGCTGAGCAACCCGCCTACCGCGACGCCCTACGCAAACGCATCATGGGCGCAGACGGACTGCCCACGATCGACTGGATCGACGACAGCCTGATCACCTTCGTCACAGACCGCCTCGGCCACGATCAACGCTACGCCATCGACCCGACGAAGATCTCCACCGAGCTGGGCTGGCGGCCGGAAACGGACTTCGAGACGGGCATCGTCAAGACCGTCCGTTGGAACCTTGAGCACCAAGACTGGATCCGTGAAGTGATTAGCGGCGACTACGTGGGCTATTACGAACGCATGTACGCCGGCCGAGAACTGAAGTCATGAGTCAGGAATACCCCTCGGTATTGCTTGAAAATGCCATCGGAGAGCTGTCGGCGCTGCCCGGCGTGGGGCGTAAGACGGCACTCCGGCTGTCGCTCTATCTGCTTCGCCGCGAACCGGAATATGCCGAGCGGCTCGGCGCAGCGCTCCAGGCTTTGCGCCGCGAGGTGAAGTATTGCCGCATGTGCCACAACATCTGCGACGCGGATCTCTGCGCCATCTGTGCCGACCCAATGCGCGACCACACGACGATCTGCGTGGTGGAGAATGTGAAGGACGTGATGACGGTGGAGAACACGGCGCAATTTCACGGCCTCTACCACGTCCTCGGCGGCATCATCTCACCTATCGACGGCATCGGGCCGGCCGATCTGGAAATCGACAGCTTGGTGAAGCGCGTGGCCACGGGCGAGGTGCGCGAGGTGGTGCTGGCGCTCAGCACAACGATGGAGGGCGACACGACGAACTTCTTCATCTACCGCAAGCTCTCCGCCTATCCCGTCCGCGTGACCGTCATCGCCCGCGGCGTCTCCATCGGCGACGAATTGGAGTACGCTGACGAGGTCACCCTCGGCCGATCCATCATCAACCGCGTGGAGTTCAACGAAGCAAACAAGGCGTAGCCATAACCATTCCTCACTGACAATTAAGAATTACCCCCATGCAACTTTCCATCATCATCGTCAACTACAATGTGAAGTTCCTCCTTGAGCAATGCCTGTGCTCCGTGCAGGAAGCAACGGCCGACATGGAAGCGGAAGTGATCGTGGTAGACAACGCTTCGGAAGACGGCTCCGTCGGCTACCTACAGCCGCGCTTCCCCGGGGTGCACTTCATCGCAAACACCAACAACGTCGGCTTCGCCGCCGCCAACAACCAGGCCCTACACACCTGCCACGGCCAATACGTCCTGCTGCTGAACCCTGACACGATCGTGAGCCAAGACACCCTCCGCAGCGCCTGCCGCTTCATGCAGCAACACCCAGACGCGGGCGCCATCGGCGTGAAAATGATCGATGGACACGGCGCTTTCTTGCCCGAAAGCAAACGCAGCTTCCCCACACCGTGGATCGCCTTCTGCAAGCTCTTTGGCCTCGCGCGCCTCTTCCCCTACTCGCGCCGTTTCGCCGCCTACAGCCTGCCCTACCTCGCAGCCGACGGCATACACCAGGTCGACGTCCTCTCCGGCGCCTTCATGCTCCTCCGCGGCGAAGCGCTCAGCCGCATCGGCCTCCTTGACGAAGCCTTCTTCATGTACGGCGAAGACATCGACCTCTCCTACCGCATGATCTCAGCCGGCTACCGAAACTACTACCTGCCCCTCACCATTCTGCACTACAAGGGCGAGAGCACACGCTACGCCGACCCCCGTTACTTAGACGCCTTCTACGACGCCATGCTCATCTTCTACCGCAAGCATTACCCCCACGCCAGCCGCCTCACCATCGGCCTCATCAGCCTTGCCATCAGCCTGCGCAAGTCCTTCGCCGGCCTCTTCGGATGGAAACGTTCGCGCCGCCGCCGGACGGAGAGGGAAGACTTGCTCCTCCTCTGCAACGAGCCTCACGCCGTCGACGTCCGCGACCGCGTGCTCCGTCACTTCCCCAACGCCCAGGCCATCGCCTGGCGCAACGCCTCGCAGATCAGCGACATCCCCGTGGGCACATATACCGACGTCATCCTCTGCCACCCAGACATCCCCTTCGGCCGCATGATTAACTTGATGGATCGTTGCCCGAAAAAGTCGATGACTTACCACATCATCTACCCCTCCACCGATCGATGGATCTCCCCCACCCGATGACGCCGCCCGCCGCCGGGCAATGGCTCGACGGCCACCTCGTCAGCCTGCGCGCCCCCGAACCCGAAGACCTCGACACCCTCTACGCCTGGGAAAACGACGCCACCCTCTGGGAGCAAAGCGCCACCCTCGCGCCCTACTCGCGCTACGCCCTGCGCGAATACATCGCCACCGCATCCACCGCCGACCTCTACACCAGCCGCCAGCTTCGCCTCATGATCGACTGCAAAGCCACCGCCCGCACCGTCGGCATCATCGATCTCTACGACTTCGACCCGCTCCACCTCCACGCCGGCCTCGGTATCCTCATCGACGCGGGCCACCGCCGGCGCGGCTTCGGCCGAGAGGCCATCCACCTGATCGCCGCCTACGCCTTCGGCTTCCTACACCTCCATCTGCTTTACGCCCACGTCGCCGTCCACAACGCGGCCAGCCTCCGCCTCTTCGCCGCGGCCGGCTTCCATCGCTGCGGCATCCTGCCCGGCTGGCTCCGCACCCCCCACGGTTTCGCTGACGCCGCCCTCCTCGCCCGCCTAAATCCGTGAAATCAGACCGTTTTTCGGGCTTCAATCGCCCGTCGTAGCCCCCAAAAGCAACCGTTTTAGGCTTCAATCGCCCGTCGTAGCCCCAAAAGCAGCTACGACGGGAATCAAACGCTTATCGTAGCCCCAAAAGCAGCCGCGAAGGGGATCAAACGCTCGTCGTGGCCTGAAAATAATGGTTTATTGAATGCTTTTATATGGATCATTCTTGATTTACGGTGTAAATCGGATGCTTTTATATTGATCGTACTTAAATTACGGCGTAAATCATAGGCTTTTAGATTGGTCGTACTTAAATTACGTCGTAAATCAGATGCTTTTAGATTGAATATGCTCAATTTACATCGTTAATTGAAAGCTTTCATATTAAAAGTATACGATTTACACCGTAATTTATAGGCTATCATATTAAAAGCATACGATTTACACCGTAAGTGATAGGCTTTCATATTAAAAGCATACGATTTACGTCGTAAATAATAGGCTTTCATATTAAAAGCGTACGATTTACGTCGTAATTTAAGTACGGTCAATATAAAATCATCCGATTTACAGCGTAAACTATATACAGTTAAGCTAAAAGCATCCGATTTACGACGTAATTTAAGTACCAACACTATGAAAGATCCCAATTTACACCGTAAATCAAGAATGATCCATATAAAAGCATTCAATAAACCATTATTTTCAGGCCACGACGAGCGTTTGATCCCCTTCGCGGCTGCTTTTGGGGCTACGATAAGCGTTTGATTCCCGTCGTAGCTGCTTTTGGGGCTACGACGGGCGATTGAAGCCTAAAACGGTTGCTTTTGGGGGCAAAACCTGCGTTGGATGGCCGTTTGCAAGCCATTTCTGCCCAGCATAAACCGCGCTCACCCGGGGCGGCCTACTTTTGCCCCCCACACATGATTATGATTCGCAACAAGATGAACTTACGATATACCACCGCCGCGCTGGCCGCCTGTCTGCTCTGCGCATGCCGACCCGAGATGCCGGCCACGTCCACCATTACCATCGACCTGACCCGGCCAACCGTGGCCGTCGATCGCGACCTCTACGGGGTCACACCCGAGGGCGAGGCCGAAGCGCTGGGCGGCTGGGCGGCCGAGATGATCCGAAACGGCAGCTTTGAAGCAAACGACACAGAGGCGGCAGACTCGATCGTGGGTTGGCGCGCCCTCAACGCGGCCTCCACACTGATGATCGACACACGCGCACCGCTGAGTGAGACGAACCGGCGCTCGCTCCTGGCGCGCGGCGGAGCGGTGGCCGACGCCTCGCACAGCATCGCCATAGCGCGCGGCCAACGCTTCAACCTGACGTGTTACCTGCACGGCACCGTCGGCAACACGCTCACCATCTCCCTGCGCGACTCCGCCGGCCGCCAGCTCGCCGAGCCCCTCCGCCTGCCCCTCCCCGACACATGGACCGAGCTCCACCACTCCTTCACGGCCACCGACAGCGCACGCAGCGCTGCGCTCGTCTTCGAGGCCGACAGCGGCGCCTCGTTTGGGTTAGACATGGTCTCCCTCCTCCCGCAGGCGACGTGGCGCGACCGACCCGGAGGCCTCCGAGCCGATCTGATCGAAGCCATCGCCGAGTTGCATCCGCGCTTCATCCGCTTCTCCGGCCGCATGCCCTCGAACGATGGCACACGCCGCGTCAGCTCAAGCGAATACACACAGCTCAGCCGCGACCTCAACGTGCGCCCCATCATGATCGCCGCGACTCCCGACGGCGGCCAACGCTACACCATGAGCGCCGACCTGCTCACGGCTCACGCCGACCTCTTCACGCGCGACAGCACAGGCCTCTACGCCACCTCTTCTGTTTACGCCGACGCCTTCGGAGCAGCCCAGACCAGCGACGGCGGCACGATGCGCGCGGCCGTCGGCGAGGCAGCCTTCCTCATCGGCGTGGAGCGGCGTCCGGGCGCCGTCAGATGCCTGGCTTACACGCCGCTCGTGGGCGGCCTCCTCCTCACGGAGCGGGGCAGCCTCATCCGGACACCTTCCTATTACGTCTGGCAACTCTTTGCTGACCACCGCGGCCGCCGCCTGCTCCACACCGACGTAGCGACGGCTCGCAAGCCACTCATCACCTGCGGCCGCACGTCGGTCGCCGTCATGGGCGACGCCTTCGCGGTGGAATGGGCCGATACGGTGGGCAACGCCAAGGCGTGCAACTATACCTTCACGGCGCGCCTCCTGCGCAAATCGCCCGGCAGCAGCGGCGCCGTCCGCCTTCAGGTGCGCGACAACGGCCTCCCCGGCGCCCGTCGCGACGCCATCGCCTTGGAACTGACCGACAGCACCGCGCAACTCATCCACCTCGCCGGCACCTCAGAGTGCATCCTCGCCGGCCCCGTCGCCATCACGCACACAGCCGGCTGGATCGAAGCGCGGGTGGAATGCTCAGACGAGGTGATCCGTTGCTCAATCAATAACCAACGGATCATCGAGGCCTCGGTCCCTTCGTGCCCGTCCATCGTCGCCGTCGCCACCCTTGATCCGGGCAGCCACACAATCATCCTCAAGGTGGTCAACACCACGCAGCACGACGAGCGTACAGCCCTCCGCATCGAGGGTGGCAGCATCGCCTCCTCGGCTCACATCGTCAGCCTCGCCGCCCCCGCTTCGGCTCGCAACACGCTCGACCATCCGACGGCCGTCGTGCCCGTGATCCGCAACGTTCGCCTCTCCCGTTGGTCCACGGTCTACGCCTTCCCCGCCAATTCCGTAACCATCCTCACGCTGAAGAAGAAATAAGGGAAACGGAATAACGAAGAACGGCCAAGGCCTCTGCGTCGGATGATTCTCCGCAAGTGCGCGGCCACACACACGCGTCTTGGCCACATGGATAAAAACAGAATCGCGTGCGAGGCGGCGAGGAGCATATCCTCCACCGTTCGCACGCGATTCATTCGTGTGTACAGGTCAGGGCAATCAGTGCCCGCCTATCCGATCATTTCTTGGCTGCGCCTTGCTTAGCCACGGCCTCCATCAGCTTACGCACCTCCTCGGGATCGCCTAAGAAGTAGTCCTTCGTCAGTTCCAACTTGTCGTCGAACTCGAACACATACGGCACGGCCGTAGGCAGGTTCAGCGAGGCGATGTCCGTATCGGAGATGCCCTTGAGGTGCTTCACGATGCCGCGAAGGCTGTTTCCGTGAGCTACGACTAACAGATTATCGTGCTGCTTGAGGGAGGGGAAGATGACGCACTCCCAATAGGGCATGACGCGCGCGATGGCATCCTTGAGCGACTCGGTGCGGGGCAGATATTCATCCGGTACACCGGCGTAACGCGGATCCTTGTCCGGGTTGCGGGGGTCGTCGGCTGTCATGGCCACGGGGGCGATGTCGTAGCTACGACGCCAGATGTGTACCTGCTCGTCGCCATACTTGGCGGCCGTTTCGCTCTTGTTCAGGCCCTGGAGTGTGCCGTAATGCTTCTCGTTGAGGCGCCACGTCTTCTCTACGGGGATCCAGTCCTCGTTCATGCGGTCGAGTACGCAGTTGAGCGTCTTGACGGCGCGCTTGAGGTAAGAGGTGTAAGCCATGCCGAAGGCAAAGCCTGCATCGCGGAGTGCGTCACCGGCCTTCTCAGCCTCGGCTACGCCCTTCTCGCTCAGGTCGACGTCCGTCCAGCCCGTGAAGCGGTTCTCCTTGTTCCACTGGCTTTCGCCGTGGCGCAGCAATACGATCTTCTTCATGTCACTCATCTCCCGGAGTTATGCGAGGGTGATCGCGGGATCGAGGTAGACGTCCTGGATGGCGTTGAGCAGCTTCACGCCTTCTTCCATCGGCTTCTGGAAGGCCTTACGACCGCTGATGAGGCCCATACCGCCGGCGCGCTTGTTTACCACGGCCGTGATGACAGCCTCTTGCAGGTCGCCCGCTCCGCGCGATTCGCCGCCGGAGTTGATGAGGCCGACGCGACCCATGTAACCGTTGGCCACCTGATAGCGGCAGAGGTCGATGGGGTGATCGGTGGTGAGCTCGGTGTAGACCTTGTCCGAGGTGCGACCGAACTTGATGGCCTTGAACCCGCCGTTGTTGGAGGGGAGCTTCTGCTTCACGATATCGGCCTGGATGGTCACGCCGAGGTGGTTGGCTTGGCCGGTGAGGTCGGCGGAAGCGTGGTAGTCGACGCCGTCTTTCTTGAAGGCGTTGTTGCGCAGATAGCACCAGAGGATGGTGGCCATGCCGAGCTCATGCGCATAAGCAAAAGCCTTGGCAACGTCCACGATCTGGCGGTGGCTCTCCTCGGAACCGAAGTAGATGGTGGCTCCCACGGCCACGGCGCCCATGTCCCAAGCCTCCTTGACGGTGCCGAACATCACTTGGTCGTAGCTGTTGGGATAAGTCAGCAGCTCGTTGTGATTGATCTTCACGACGAAGGGGATCTTGTGGGCATACTTGCGTGCCACGGCGCCGAGCACACCGAATGTGGAGGCCACGGCGTTGCAACCGCCTTCGATGGCCAGCTTGACGATGTTTTCGGGATCGAAGTAGATGGGGTTCGGGGCGAAGGATGCACCGGCGGAGTGCTCGATGCCCTGGTCAACGGGGAGGATGGAGACGTAGCCCGTGCCGGCTAAGCGGCCGTGCCCGTAGAGGGCGGCGAGGCTGTTGAGCGTCTGCGGATTCCGGTCGGAATCGAGCCACATGCGATCGATGGCGTCGGGACCGGGCGCGTAGATCAGTTTCTTGTCGATGGTTTTGCACTCATGGCCCAGGTAGTAGTCTGCCTGTGAGCCTAACAATTCTCTTGTCTTACTCATAATGATTTTTTTTAGGTGGAACACTTGATCAACTGATTGTTGACGGGGACAAAACTACGATTAATCCACGACGGTGCTGACCTATTTGCGCCCTGCCTAATCGATCTTTATTCGGCCGTCAGTGAGGTGCTGTTTTATGCCGGATAGTCGTTTGCCGATCAGGAAGCTGATCCACACGTTTGTGTCGATGATGATTCTAACCGTTCTGTCTTTCATACAGCTTTTGCCTTACCCTTTCCACCTCCTCGTCTATGGTGTTTTGATCGAGCTCGTCTGTTCGGAATGATTCCAGCAGGCGGGTGAGCATGCTGTCGATTGTTTCTTTCTCCAACTCTTTGCTCAGCCTGATTTTCTGTTGCAGGGGCAATTGCTTCACCATATCGAGCACTTGGTCGAACGTCAAATCGATGTGTAATGCAGTCTTCATATTCAGTGTGTGGGGGTTAATGATCTCTTTTACACGCCATCCATCACGCCCTTTCCTTGCCTAAGGATGGCGAAGGGCTGGGTGGTGCAATCCACCACGGTGGAGCCCACCGCCTCTCCGATGCCACCATCGATCACGATGTCGACGCGCCCATCGAACTTCTCGTGGATCAGCTCCGGGTCGGTCAGATATTCCGGATCCTCGCGCTCGCTGGCCGGATCGCGGACGGACATGGTGAGCATCGGGTTGCCCAGGGCACGGACGAGCTCACAGGCGATGACATTGTCGGGGATGCGCAGGCCCACCTCGCGCCGGTTCTTGTAGATGCGTGGCAGGTCGGGGCCAGCGGGCAGAATGAAGGTGAAGGCGCCGGGCAGATGGCGCTTCATGAGCTTGAAGGCGTCGTTGTCGATGCGTGTGTAGGCGCCAGCCTCAGAGAGGTCGTGGCAGACGATGGAGAGCTTGCTTTTCTGCGGGTCTATGCCCTTGATGCGGCAGATGCGCTCCACGGCGCGGATGTTCAGGGCGTCGCACCCGATGGCGTAGAGCGTGTCCGTGGGGTAAATCACGAGCCCGCCGTCGCGCAGGGTGTTCGCCACGCGGTCAATCTCCTTTGGGTTAGGGTTGTCTGGGTAAATCTTCAAAAGCATGGTCTATGGGTTTTTAATTGGGTACCAAAAGTAAGGCTGTTCGGGGGGCGCTCTTTGCTCTTGCTCTGTTTTACGGGTTACTTATGGTCAACCAAGCCGCGACGTGACGCGCGCATAGGGCGCCGCGTCCATCGGGCAGAACAGGCCATCGGCATACTTGAAGTATCCCGTCATAGCCACCATTGCGGCATTGTCCGTCGTGAAGGCGTTGGGTGGCAGATAGATCTTCCACCCGAGGCGCTGGGCATGTTCACGGAAGGCCTCGCGCAGCCCCGAGTTCGCCGAGACGCCCCCAGCCACGGCCACCTCGCGGATGCCGCTATCGCTGACAGCGCGGCGTAGCTTATCCATCAGCATATCGATCACCGTGGCTTGCAGCGAAGCGCAGAGGTCGGCTCGATGCTTTTCCACAAAGTCTGGATCCACCTTCAGCGCGTCGCGCAGGGTGTAGAGGAAGGACGTCTTCAGTCCGCTGAAGCTGTAGTCGTAGCCCGCGACGTGCGGCTTACTAAACGTGAACGCCTGCGCATTGCCCTCGCGCGCCAGCCTATCCACCACCGGTCCGCCGGGGTATCCCAGCCCCATCACCTTAGCGCACTTGTCGAAGGCTTCGCCAGCCGCATCATCAATCGTCTGCCCGATCACCTCCATGCGGTCGTACGCCTCCACACGGATGATCTGCGAGTTGCCCCCCGAGACGAGCAGGCAGATGAAGGGGAACTGCGGGTGTGCGCTCTCGTCATTTGGCAGCTTAATGAAGTGTGCCAGCACATGCGCCTGCAAATGATTGACCTCGATCATGGGAATGCTCAGAGCGATGGCCAATCCCTTGGCGAACGACGTGCCCACCAAGAGCGACCCTAACAGTCCCGGCCCTCGCGTGAAGGCCACTGCCGTCAGCTCCCTGCGATCTACGCCCGCTCGGCGCAGCGCCTCAGCGACGACTGGCACAATGTTCTGCTGATGTGCCCGCGAAGCCAGTTCGGGCACCACGCCGCCGTAAGCCTCATGCACGGCCTGGCTGGCAATCACGTTCGAGAGCAGCACACCGTCGCGTATCACAGCGCACGACGTGTCGTCGCACGAAGATTCTATTCCAAGTATCGTTACGTTGCTCATACCTATTAATATATAGTGGGTTGAAATGGTTCGGGGGAGTGTGCAGGGCCGCCAGAAGGAGGGCGCCTGTACGTCTCGCCCGGAAAATCGAGGCGCAAATAAACGAATAGCCCTATTGACAAGGGGTGCGCAGCGCTTTTCACAGGGCAAAAAGAAAATTTGGTGGTATGGGAATGTTGTTACATTTGCCGCCGTCAACGACAACGCGGGATGTAGCACAGTTGGTTAGCGCGCCACGTTCGGGACGTGGAGGTCGGACGTTCGAGTCGTCTCATCCCGACGAGACATATCACAAGAAAATTCTTTTTCAAAATGAGAGGGACTATCCGAGAGGGATCGTCCCTCTTTCTTTTTGTCTCCGTCGCTTTTTGCTCCCACAGCATCCCCCCTCTACTTTTGCCGCCGTTATGATTACCCCCAAAGACATCCACATCGACGATTACGCCTATCCGCTCCCCGACGAGCGGATCGCTAAATACCCCCTCCCAGAGCGCGACGCTTCCAAACTGCTCGTCTATCGCGGTGGGCACATCAGCGAGACACGCTTTCGCTGCCTGCCCGAGATGCTGCCCGATGGCGCCCTCCTCGTCTTCAACAACACACGCGTCATCCGTGCTCGGCTGCTCTTCCGCAAGGCCACCGGAGCGCTGATCGAGGTCTTCTGCCTCGAGCCTGCCGATCCGTGCGACTATGAGCAGTCGTTCAGCCAGACGGAACGGTGCAGCTGGCACTGCCTTGTGGGCAACAGCAAGCGTTGGCGGGGCGGCGCGTTGCAACGCACGGTGATGATCCATGGCGAGGCGGCCACATTGACGGCTGAACGCACCTCGGAGCCGGATGATCCGCATCCGGTGGTCACCTTCAGCTGGGATAACCCGCGACGAACGTTCGCTGAGGTGCTCGAGGCTGCGGGTGTGCTGCCCATCCCGCCCTACTTGCATCGCGAGACGGAGCCGGAGGATCTGCGCACCTATCAGACGGTCTATTCGCGGGTGAAAGGTTCCGTGGCGGCGCCCACGGCGGGGTTGCACTTCACGCCCGAGGTACTGGCCGCGCTCGATGCCCGTGGGTTCGGGCGTGAGGAGGTGACGCTGCATGTCGGGGCGGGCACCTTCCGGCCGGTCAAGAGCGAGACGATCGGGGGGCATGAGATGCATACGGAGCACTTCGCCGTCAGTCGGCGCACGATTGAGCAGCTGCTGGCCAGGCCAGAGCATGTGATCGCCGTTGGCACCACGTCGGTGCGCACGCTTGAGAGCCTCTATTATATAGGTAGCGCGCTCGCTGCGGGGGGGGGCTCGATGGATGGCGTGGATCGGCTTGCCGTCAGTCAGTGGGCGCCCTACGCCGATGATGCGCCCACCATCGCGCCGACGGAGGCGCTCAGTGCGATCGTGGATTACTTGGATCGCAGGGGGGAGGAGCGGCTGTTGGCTTCTACGCAGATCATCATTGCGCCGGGCTACACGTTTAAGATCGTGCGTGGCATGGTGACGAACTTCCATCAGCCGCAGAGCACGCTGCTGCTGCTCGTCTCGGCTTTTGTCGGCAGCGATTGGCGCGCGATCTATGATTATGCACTGGCGCATGAGTTCCGGTTCCTGAGCTACGGGGATAGTTCGTTGTTACTGTTGCAATACCCCATGCGGTACGCAATGTAAGCGCGGAGGTCCCTCTGCGTAGGT
>MIQB01000013.1 GCA_002890585.1 Tannerella sp. oral taxon 808 | reverse complement strand
GCGTCGCTTTACCCTGGGCTGGGTTGATTTGCCCCTTCGGGGCGCATCCGGGCGGGATTCAATTATTAATTATCAATTACCAATGATTACCCGGCCGCGGGGGGGGGGGACCCCACGCCTCCGCCGCTCAATCATTCGTCATGGGCTGTTGGGGCATGGACAATCTCTCCTGCCCCTCTATTTTTGCGCAGCCCGGCCGAGGAGAGGGGGTGGGGGCGGCGACAGGCAGGGCTCATTCATGAGTAACCATACATTATATATATCACCATAACCCAAGAAAAAGATGATGAAAAGACGATTACTCCATGCCGTTATCGGTTTGTTACCGATCCTTATCCCGCTCGGGACCGTGGCGCAAGACGCGGGCGAGGGGATGGCGGAGCGCCTCACAACTGATTTTGAGGTCGCACGCCCGGGAAACGCACGCGCTGAGGCTGCCAACCGCCTCGCTGCCTTCTTGAAACAAGAGGAGGCGCTGATGAACACGTATCACTTCACCCGACACTCGCCCGACGACAGCCTCCGCATGATCCTCTACGACGGGCTCACGCAGTACTACTACGACCACTCGCTCTTCCGACAGTGCATCCGCATGGCCGACCGCGCCATCCCGCCTACCCGAGCGATGAAGGACACCGCCTCCTGGTACAGCCTGCTCACGCGGCAGACGGAGGCGTACGTCCGCACGGGCGACTTCGACCGGGCGCGGCAGTCGATCCGCACCTGCCTCGATGTAGCCAAGCGCCAAGGCGACCCCCTACGACTGGCCATGGCCTACAACAACATGGGCGGACTTTATCACCACATGCGCGACGACTCCTTCGCCGTCGTCATGTTTCGCCAAGGCCTCGAGATACTCCAGCCGATCAAGGAGGCAAAGCCCAACCGCGCGAGCTTGCTCTATAACCTTGGCGGCACCTACACCGATATGGGGCGGACGGAGGAGGCTATGAAGGTGCTCAACGAGGCACTGGCCATTGCGCAGGAGCTGGGCGACACGGTTCGCATCAGCCGGGTGCACTCCACGATGGGGCTCGTCTGTATGAATACGGGGCAGCTGGATCGGGCGGAGCAGTACTTCCACCAAGCCCTCGACGGCGCCCAGCGCATGGGTAACCCCGTGGGCATCATCTATTGCTTAATCGACCTCGGGGAGGTGAAGCAGAAGCAGGGGCGCACGGCTGAGTCGGCTACGTATCGCAAGCAAGCCGATGAGTTGGCGCACGAAATGGGATTCGCTGAATTGGAGATGAAGGCCTGCGATGGGCTCTACGCGCTCTATCGCCACTCCGACCCGGCCCTCGCGCTTGCCTACTTAGAGCGCAACAAAGCACTCGGCGATTCGCTCTATCGCTTGGACGCGGAGGAGCAGCTCAAAGCCTTCCGTGTGGAATATGAGACGTCGGAGAAGGAGCATCGCATCGCCATGCAAAACGAAGAGTTGCAACGGCGCAACTTGCAGCGTTGGTTGCTGGCCGTCGGCATCGTGGCCTGCCTTGTGGTGCTCGTCGTCGTCAACCGTTACCGCCGCCTCGTCCGCCGCCGCAACCGCGAACTGCGCGCTATGAATGCGACGAAAGACAAGCTCTTCTCCGTCATCTCGCACGACCTCAAGTCGCCTGCCATAGCTCAGAAAATGGCGATGGAGGAGATCCTCTCCAACTTCGAGAACTACGACTCGGAGACGCTCGGGCATTACCTCTCGCTCTTCTATCGCGCCTCCGAGGCGCAAGTCGATCTGCTACATAACCTCCTCAACTGGGCGCACACACAGACCGATCGCATCGGTTACGAGCCCAGCGACTTCGACCTCCGCGACCTGATGCGCGAGGCGATGGGGCTCTACCTCATGTCGGCCGAGAACAAGGAGATCACCCTCCGGACGGACTTCACCGATGAGCCCTGTCCTGTCCGAGCCGATCGGCAGATGCTCCACACCGTGGTGCGCAACTTGGTGAACAACGCACTGAAGTTCTCCGATCCCGGTAGCGAGATATGCCTCACCATCACGCGCAGCGGCTCCACCATCTCCGCCTTCGTCCACGACAGCGGGGAGGGCATGACCGAGGAGCAGATCTACACCGTCCTCCACACCGACACCCTCCGGTCTACGCCCGGCACACGCGGCGAAAAGGGCAGTGGCCTCGGCCTGAACATCTGCCGCGAGCTGCTCCTACGCAATGGCTGCCAGCTCATCCTCCGCAGCCAGCCCGGGAAAGGCACTGAGGCCGGGTTCGAGATAAAGTGCGTCAATGGGTGAGGCTCCCCCCGCCTGCCTTATAACATATCAGCCCCCACTCGACATGTGCCGAGTGGGGGCTGATACATGAAATACCCTCTTCCGGGCGGTCGGCAGGCCTCCTCAGCCTACCCCCTCCTCCACTACCGCTTCTGCCTCCGGGGAGACAGGGGCGACAGTGGATGCGTTTGCCGCCTCCTTTGCCTCGAAGGCGCGCTTGCGCAAGTCGGCGATCAGCGTCTGCGCCTCGCGATCGTACCGTATTTTCTTGATGGCCTTCTTGGCCGCTATCTGTTGCGATTCCTTTTTGGTGTATCCCGTCCCCGATCCGAAGGGGACGCCCTCCACATTCACTGTGCTTTGGAACATGCGGTTGCCGTCTTTGTCCATCGACGTCTCAATGAGGACGAAGGCGATGTGCAGCTTCGCCTTCTGGCCCCACTCCAAGAGGTACGACTTGAAGTTGACCTCCTTCTGCGCCACCTTGTCGAGCGGCGTGTAGCAGTCGATTATGCGCTCCTGCACGAATTGGCGGCAGCGTCTGTAGCCTTGATCTAAATAGATGGCACCGATCAGCGCCTCAAGGGCATTGCCGAGTATGTAGCTGTTGTGCGTCTGTGGGCGCACGGTGGAGACCATCATCTTGTCTAACCCCATCTCTATGGCGATGCGGTTGAGTGTCTCGCGCTGCACAATCTTCGACCGTGTGCTGGTCAGGAAGCCCTCGTTTTTATTCGGGAAGTGTTTGTAGAGGATGTCGGCCACAGCGATGCCCAACACGGCGTCGCCCAAGAACTCCAATCGCTCGTTGTCGCCTGTGCTGCGTCCTTCGGGCGTGTTGTGCGACGAGCGGTGGGTGAAGGCCTGCTCGTAGAGCCACGCCTTGTTGGGGTAAAAGCCCAACATGCGATGTATGGACGAATAAGGCTCCTTGTTCCGAAGAACAAAGAGCCTCGCTATCATCTTTTGAAAAAATCGATTCACCGTTACGCTTCGAATTTCTTCACAATGAGACTGGCGTTATGTCCGCCGAATCCGAATGTGTTGGAGAGCGCCGCGCGAACGGTGCGTTTCTGTGCCTTGTTGAACGTGAAGTTCAGTTTGTAATCGATCTCCGGATCGTTGTCGCCTTCGGCATGGTTGATTGTTGGCGGTACGATGTCGTTCTTCACGGCCAACACCGAGGCCAACGCCTCCAATGCACCGGCAGCTCCGAGCAGGTGACCCGTCATCGACTTGGTCGAACTGATGTTCAACTTATATGCATGTTCACCGAACACGTGCTTAATGGCTTTCACCTCCGACAGGTCACCGATCGGTGTCGATGTCCCGTGCACATTGATGTAATCTATGGCGTCAGGTGCGAGCCCCGCGTCTTCCAGTGCATTTTGCATCACAAGGATGGCGCCTAACCCTTCGGGGTGGCTGGCTGTCAGGTGATACGCGTCGGCCGAGAGGCCTGTGCCCACCACTTCGGCGTAGATCTTAGCTCCACGTGCCACGGCGTGATCCATCTCTTCGAGGATCAGCCCTGCGGCGCCTTCGCCAAGCACGAATCCGTCGCGGCTTCCGCTGAAGGGGCGCGAGGCCGTCTGCGGCGAATCGTTACGCGTAGAGATCGCATTCATCGCATTGAATCCACCGATACCCACGATGGCCACGGCAGCTTCTGCCCCGCCGGCCACGATCGCGTTGGCTTTACCCAAGCGGATATAATTGAAGGCATCAGCGATGGCATTTGTCGACGATGCGCAGGCCGATACGGTGGCGAAGTTCGGCCCCCGAAATCCGTATTTGATCGAGATATGCCCTGCAGCGATGTCTGCAATGATCTTCGGGATGAAGAAGGGATTGAAGCGCGGCCCGCGCTCCTCGTTGTAGTCCCGCACCTCGTCCTCGAAGGAGCGGATGCCTCCGATGCCAGCGGAGAAGATCACCCCGATCCGGTTTAAGTCCTCCTTTTCAAGGTCAAACGCTGCGTCGTCGATGGCTTCCGAGGCTGCCACGAGCGCCAGTTGGGAGTAGCGGTCGTATTTGCGAGCCTCTTTCCGATCGAAGTGCTGCAAAGCATCGAACCCCTTCACCTCGCAGGCGAACTGCGTTTTGAATTTGGAGGCGTCAAACTGAGTGATAGGCCCCGCGCCGCTCACCCCGTCCAGCAACGCCGCCCACGTTTCCGGGGCGGTGTTTCCGATCGGTGTGATGGCTCCGAGGCCTGTCACTACGACTCTTTTTAATTCCATGATGAATAAAAAAAGCGGGGCTGTGAATTACTTCACGTTTGCTTCGATGTAAGCAATGGCGTCTCCTACCGTGGAGATCTTCTCTGCCTGATCATCGGGAATGGAGAGGCCGAATTCCTTCTCGAATTCCATGATCAATTCTACGGTGTCGAGTGAGTCTGCACCCAGATCGTTGGTGAAGCTCGCTTCGTTCGTTACTTCCGATTCCTCGACACTCAACTTGTCCACAATGATCGCCTTTACGCGAGATGCTACGTCTGACATAATTCTAAAGTTTTGAAGATTATTACTATACAACATTTATACATTTGCGGGCGCAAAGGAAATTATTTTTCTATCTAACAAAGGGGCTGTGGCCTATAAAAAAGCCCAATTTCTGCACACTCGTCCTTTATCTGTGCATCAAACCATTCCATATATCGAAATGAAACGCATCGCCATCTTCGCTTCGGGCAACGGAAGCAATGCGGAAAACATCGCGAGATATTTTTCCGAAAACCCTGTTGCACACATCGTTCTGATTTGCTCCAACAACCCCCGCGCACGTGTGCTTGAGCGCGCCGCACGCCTTGAGGTGCCCTCCGTAACCTTCTCCAACACCGAGTTTGCTGACGGGATCAAGGTCTTAGACAAATTATCCGAGGCTGCGATCGATTACATCGTGCTGGCGGGGTTCATGAATAAGATCCCCGATGTGATCCTCCGGGCGTATCCCGAAAAGATCCTGAACATCCACCCCGCCCTGCTGCCTCGGCATGGCGGAAAGGGGATGTATGGCGTGCACGTGCACGAGGCTGTGATTGCTGCTGGCGACCGGGAGACGGGCATCACTATACATTATATTAATAGTCGCTACGACGAGGGGCGCATCATCTTTCAGGCGTGCTGCCCCGTGCTGCCGGGCGACGGCGCGCTGGAGGTGGCGACCCGTGTGCATGCGCTGGAGTATGCCTACTACCCGCAGGTGATTGAGCACGTGGTGTGTGGGACGCCCCTGCCCGGGCAGGGCTAACCGACGGCGCGCCCAGCCCCTTGACGTATGGCAAAGACACTCATCATCCGACTTTCGGCCATTGGCGATGTGGCCATGACCATCCCCATCATTTATTCCGTCGCGCGTGCCTACCCAGAGGACACGTTCACAGTCTTGACGCAGCCTTTCCTCACGGCTCTCTTCATCCACAGACCGGAGAATGTGACCCTCATCGGAGTCGACACGAAGGGCGCCGAGCGGTCGCTGTGGGGCGTGCTGCAGTTGGCTTTCCGGCTAACGCGCGAAGGATTCGATCGAGTGGTCGATCTGCACAACGTGATCCGCAGCCGGGCGATCGGACTTGTATTTCGCTTATGGGGCGTGCCTGTCTATCACCTCGACAAGATGCGGCATGCACGTCGCGCCCTGACAGCGCGCCCCCCCAAGACGATTCGTCCGCTGCGCCCTGTTGCGGAGCGTTATGCTGATGTATTTCGGGCGGCCGGATGGCAGTTTACCATCACGTTTACCTCCCTATTTGCATCGCAACCGGCCGATGAGGACGCGGTCCATGAGATGGCGGGCGAGAAGGTGGGCTGGTGGGTGGGCATTGCGCCCTTCGCCCGTCACCCGGGCAAGATTTACCCGCCTGCACAGATGGAGCAGGTGGTGGAGAGGCTGTCTAAACGTGAGGGGATCACTGTTTTTCTGTTCGGGGGCCGGGGGGAGGAAAAAGCGATGCTCGACCGGTGGGCCGATGGGCGGCCGCAGGTACGCAGCATGGCGGGTCGCTACGCGCTCGATCGGGAGCTGGCCTTGATCAGCCATTTGGATGTTTTTCTCACGATGGATTCAGCCAACATGCACTTCGCCGCGCTCGTCGGCACACCCGTCGTTTCCGTTTGGGGGGCCACGCACCCTTACGCCGGTTTTTATCCCTACGGCGTACCGCCAGCGAATGCGATACAAGAGGCGCTCGACTGCCGCCCCTGCTCCACATTTGGAGAAAAGCCCTGCCACCGCGGCGACTGGGCCTGTCTGACGCGCATCTCGCCCACGCACATTGTCAGACGGGTGGAGGAGCAGCTCGCGGGCTTTGTATAACGTGTATTCACCTGTCTCGTCCCCATTCTCTCCCTTCTAATGTCATCCATATACATGAGTTGGATGTAGAGGCTCATTCTTTTTCCGGAAGTCTTTGCGGGAACTCCCGCAAACGCCACGGCATTTCCCGTGAGACTTGCGGGAACTCCCGCAAACGCCAACCGCATCTCCGTGGGACTTGCGGGAATCCCGCAAACGCCAACCGCATCTCCGTGAGACTTGCGGGAACTCCCGCAAACGCCAACCGCATCTCCGTGAGACTTGCGGGATTCCCGCAAACGCCAACCGCATCTCCGTGAGACTTGCGGGAATCCCGCAAACGCCAACCGCATCTCCGTGGGACTTGCGGGAATCCCGCAAGCATCAAATTCCCTGTTTTAGTGTTTGCGGGAACCCCGCAAGCATCAAATTCCCCGTTTTAGCGTTTGCGGGAACCCCGCAAGCCCCTTACAAGATGTATTCGGAGCGTCTGACAAAACCGTGTAAGGCTCATGTGGTATCCGCAGATATCCTGTCGGTTTACATCGGACTCACGTTATTTAGTCAACCCTTACGGACAATCAGCAGCGAGAAGTAGGGGAAGCGGCGGCGGGCGATCTCGTCGCGGCAGCAGGTGTAGAAGGAGCGGGTGGCACCGGTGTGCTCGAAATAGTGGAACGTGACGCCCGCAGGAGCCTGCGCGAGAGCTTCCTTCACGGCCGATGCGTAACGCGAGGGCTTCATCAGCACCACACTGCATCCCGAAGTGACGCGGCGGAGCAGCTCGTCGGCCGAAGCGAGATGGGTCAGCACGTCTGTCTCCTCCGTTTGCTCAGCAATGACGACACCCTCTGACGCCGCGCAAGCCACGAAGGCGGGCACGCCAGCGATCCGCGTCGTGGCGATGCCCTGCGCAGCCAACAGCGCACTGACGTAACCCGACGAGGAATAGAATCCCGCATCGCCCTCGGCCGTTACGGCCACACGGCGACCATCGGCACACTCCGCCGCGATCCTTTCGACAGCCGCACTATAATCCGCCTGGGCCGCCGCTCGGTCGTCGTGCATGGCAACGGGGAAAAGTCGCACGGTGGAGGGGTCGATGCCGAGGGCTTGGAGTATGTCGGCTGCGCGCGAGGTCAGGGTGCCGTCGGCCCCGGCCGTGGCAGGGCAATAGATGCGGTCGGCCTCGCGCAACAGGCGCAGGCCTTTGAGGGTGATCAGCTCGGGGTCGCCCGGGCCGAGGGAGATGATGGAGACGGGAGGCATGGGGGAGAAGCTATAGATGTTGGGCAACGATGTGGTTATTGCTGATATAGCAGACTAAGAGGTGTACCTCACCATCATTCCAATAGTGATTGTAGAAGACATACCACTGTGTGGTTTTGTTTTTTCGGAATACAGCATAATACAAGTCCTTCCCATAACGGTTAAAGTATGGCGGAGCTTTTTTTGATGGCCGCAGCGGAAGCGTATCACGTATATCAAGAATCAATTCCTGCACATATCGGACAGCAAATTCCTCAAAACTGAAGTATTCCATTTCAAAGAGCAACGTTTCCAATTCTTGGAAATATTGTTGCACTTCAGGCAAGAAAAGAACGCTCATGCGTACTGCGAGCGTTTCCTGAACGCCTCACGGATGTCTTTTTCTACGCGAACCATCAGCTCCTCGGCTGTGATGGCACGTCGAAAATCATCGTCTGGTTCCAAATATTCTTCTTTCGCCAAGGCGAAAATTTCATTCTTCCCTCTTTGGATCAGGATCTTTTCGTTCTCTGCGAAATCAAGGTACTTCGTCACGTTGCCGCTTAATTCTGCTTCACTAATTACTTTCATAAGACTGAATATTTAATGGCGCAAAAGTATGGAGGGATCCAAAACATAGAGGGCTTATAACCGTTCCGCTTCCCACTTCCTGATTTTGGATTTTGGTTTTTCTTTGCCGCCGCTCGGAAAAGGAGGGCAGCCTCTGCACACACAGGGGGGCTACTCTCTCTACGTAGAGCGCGTGATTTAACTGAAGGATCAAGTGAAGACAAGTCTCAAAGGCAGAATACGCATCGCATGGTTGCTCTTGGCAACGCTCATGCCCTTCTTCGCGGTGAAGGCCATCCATCACCACGAGGTGATGCCGTCGGCCATCTGTCAGACGACGGACGACGCCGGGCAGCCGCAGACGCCTTGCAACGACAGCTGCCCCATCTGCCACTTCTCCCTCGAACCTTTCACCTCGGGCGAGAGCCTGAATCTCTGCGTCACCTTTTCTTATACCGAGCACGAACCGGGCATACTCCTCACGCCGCTTTTCGGCCGGCCCGTCGCTTCATGTCTATTGCGGGGCCCGCCCGCCTGCTGAATCCCCCCCCGCTTCCCCATATAAGTAAAAGGAAGCAGCGCGCGAGACACGCGCATTCAGCAATCATTTCCCCCAAAACATTAATCACATACTACTATGCGTATCGGAATCATTTCGGGTACGCTGGGCATACTGTTCGCAGGGGCTATCCACGCGCAGCAGGCAGCTGATTCGGTCCGCACGGTGGCGCTCGATGAGGTGGTCGTCTCAGAGAGCTATCGCCAGCGGCAGGAGAAGCTGACGGCACTGCCTGTCGAGGTGGTGCGTAAGGATTTCCTCACGCGACACTTCTCGGGCAACCTTGTGCAGACCCTCGAACAGATCCCTGGCGTGCACTCGATGGATATCGGTGCGGGATTCTCCAAGCCCATCATTCGCGGGTTAGGATTTAACCGCATCGCTGTATCCGAAAACGGAATCAAACAAGAAGGCCAACAGTGGGGCAGCGATCACGGATTGGAGATCGACGCCTTCAACATCGATGAGGTGCGTGTCCGCAAAGGGCCATCGTCGCTGCTCTTCGGGAGCGATGCGATGGGCGGCGTCATCGAGATCTTGCCGCCTGCGACACCTATCCTCAGCGGACTCGCTGGCGAGGCAGTGCTGCTGGGCAAGACGGTCAACGGCACCGTCGGCGGATCGCTGATGATGGGTTGGAAGCGTGGCGCGTGGTACGTCAAGGGGCGCTACTCCGAGCAGCGCTATGGCGACTACCGCGTGCCTACGGATACGGTCGTATACCTGACGCAAAAGATGCCTGTCTATGGGCGACGGCTGAAAAACACGGCAGGCGTGGAACGTAATGCATCGCTCTTCACCGCTTATGCTCGCGGCGCTTATCGCATGAACGTAGCCTTGAGCAATGCCTACCAGAAGATGGGCTTCTTCGCCGGGGCACACGGCATTCCGGATCTGGCCCGGCTGCAAGACGATGGCAACTCGCGCAACATCGAATTGCCCTTCAGCCGCGTGGACCACCTCAAGCTGACGACCCATCAGGAGTATTTCAATGAGAGCCTCACCCTCTCCGGCGACTTCGGTTGGCAATACAACCACCGCGAGGAGTGGAGCGCCTTCCACACCCACTACGACACGCAGCCCCTGCCCGAGCGCGACCCCGACAAGGAGCTCGAGTTTCGCCTCCACACCTTCAGCTCATCGTTCCGCCTCAGGCTGCTGCCCTCCTCCACGTGGGAGCACACCGTGGGCCTTGACGCGCAGGTGCAGCGCAACGACATCGATGGGTACACCTTCCTCCTGCCGGAGTATCGGCGGATCACGGCTGGTGCGTATTGGTTGACGAATTACCGTCTGAGCAATCGCCTGATGGTGAGTGCTGGGTTGCGCTACGATGTGGGCCATGTGCACGTCGCGGCCTCTACGGATCCCTACCTCGCGGAGTTTCTCCGCCTCCGGGGTTATGAGGAGGATAAGGTGAAGGTTTACGAACGGCGCAGCGTGGGGGCCGATCGCACCTTTGGCGACTACTCCCTCTCGGCGGGCATCGTGTGGAACCCTACGCCGCAGCACTTAGTGAAGGTGAACCTTGGGCGCAGCTTCCGGCTGCCCGGCGCGAATGAGTTGGCCGCCAACGGTGTGCACCACGGCACCTTCCGCCACGAGCAGGGCGACCCCTCGCTCAGCTCCGAGCGCGGATGGCAGGTGGATGCCTCGTATAGCTTCCGCCGCGGCGGGTTGGAGGTCTCTCTGTCGCCCTTCCTCAGCCTCTTCGACAATTACATCTACCTGCGCCCCACGGGCGAGTGGTCCGTCTTGCCTCACGCTGGGCAGATCTATCGCTACACCGGTGCGCGGGTCGTCTTTGCCGGAGGGGAGATGGCGCTCGATGTGCCCCTGCCTGCCCACTTCAGCTACCGCCTGGCTGGCGAATATGTCTACACCCGTAACCGCGACGAGCGGACGGCGCTGAGCTTCTCGCCCCCGGCCTCGATGCGTAACACCCTGACGTGGGAGCGTGGCCATGTGCGCCTCTACGCCGAATGGCAGGCCATCGCCCGTCAGCGGCGCATCGCCCGCAACGAGGATGAGACCGACGGCGCCAACCTGCTCCATCTCGGCGGCTGTGTGCACCTGCACGCCCTCGGCACGGAGGTCGAGGTGGCCCTCGATGCCCGAAACGTCTTCGATACGAAGTATTACAATCACCTGAGTTTTTATCGGAAGGTAGAGATCCCCGAACCGGGTCGAAACTTCCAGCTATCTATTAAAGTTCCACTTAAACCACATTCAAAATGAAAGCAAAGTTTTTTACTGCAGCCGCGCTCTGCCTGCTGGCCGTGAGCGCCGTCCTTTTTACCGCCTGTGAGAAGGAGAACGATTCAGACGTTACGAAACCCGTCATCAAACTGGCCGAGCCCGAAGAGGGCGACAGCCTCTTGATTGGCGATCCGAAAGGTGTCCATTTGGAGATGGATCTCTCGGACAACGTCATGCTGCGGTCGTACAAGATCGATGTGCACAACAACTTCGACGGCCATAGCCACACCAAAGCCGGCGATGGAACGACGCCCTTCAGCTTCACGAAGGAGTACGACCTGAAGGACAAGCGCGAGGCGCACGTCCACCATCACGACATCAAGATCCCTGACACTGCTACGCCGGGCAAGTATCACCTGATGATCTACTGCACGGATGCGGCCGGCAACGAGTCGTACGTGACGCGCAACGTGGTGCTTAGCAAGACGGCTAAGCCGCATCACCACCACGATTGATCCCCTTCCCCTCTGCGCCCCCTCATTGTACGGGTGGACGCATCTGTTCTGAAGCCCCCCTGCCCGTTCCCCGGGTGGAGGGGCTTTGTTTTTGAGGAATCGTGCTTGGGGCTGTCAATCGGGCATCTGATTATTTCTGTGTGGCGATAACCTAAGATGAGTTCGACGTGAGAAATCCATTTCCCCACACTGAGGGAAGCACCCTCCCCGCCTCGGGGTAAACACCTTCCCTGCACCGGGGGAAGCACCTTCCCCGCACCGAGGGAAGCACCTTCCCCGCACCGGGGGAAACATCTTCCCCGCCTCGGGGGAAACACCTTACCCAATGGCTTGCAGCCATCGTGCAAGGATGCTTGTAGACCCCATGCAAGGTAGCTTGCAGCCGTCGTGCAAGGTAGCTTGTAGACACCGTGCAAGCAGGCTCGCAGCCACCGTGCAAGGTGGCTTGCAGGCATCGTGCGAGGTAGCTTGCAATCGTCGTGCAAGGGGGAGTCCCATCCCTATAAAGAGTGAATGAATTGCCCTACGTCGAACTCACGTTAACCCAACGTAACCCGACATAAAAAGCGCGCAGGCGGGGAGAAGCCGGATGCGTTCTCCTCGCCTGCGCTTGGTGCTTTGCCCCTGAGGGCTATTTGTCGCCATAATGACCGATGGCAGAGAGAATCTCCACCTCGATCTTTTCTTCATAGACTGTATAAACGATGCGGTAATCCCGACTTAGCCGCCGCGACCATGTGTCCGTGTTCCTGTAATGCTTCAGCCGCTCCACCTGCCCCGTGCCACTGCGTGGATGCTCGCGGATCTCATTGAGCAGCTCTGTTAGCTTCTTGATTATTGACCTGTTGCCGCTCTTCTTGATGATGCGGATGTCATTAGCCGCCTTTCGGGTAAAGCTGAGGGCTATACATGTCTCACAGCGAATCCAGGAAGTGCTTCAGCTCTTCGGCGGTATGCACGGTGGCGACGATGTCGTCTTTCCCTTCCTCGCGGAGTCGGAAGCGCCGATCGAGTTCGTCTGTGTTGCGGCGATCAGCATAAAACGTGTCGCCGCTCGGACTGTATCGGTAGGGGTCTTGGCGATACTCCTCCGGTATCTCCTCTAACCGTGGCATCGTCTGCGTCTTGCGGCGGATGTAGGCAGAGAGTTTCCGCAGCAAGGACTCATCCTCTATCTGATCAATGTCTTTGAACAAGGCATATTTCAATTCAGCTACGCTCATCATGTGTGCACCCCCTTTCTTCTATTTCACTTCTTCAAGAAGATGTCCATCATCTCCTTTGCGGCCACGAAGGAGCTGAGCTCGTTGTGAAGCACCTGCTGCTCGACGATGGGCAGGCGTTCCTCGATGCCCGGGTGGCGATAGAAGGCGTCGCGCAGCATGTCGTGGATGCTCTCGTACATCCAATACTTCGCCTGGCGGTTACGCTTGAGGTCGAAGTATCCGTTCGCCTTCGTGAAGGCCATGTATTCATCGATCATCGCCCAGACCTTATCGATGCCGAGGCCGTAATAGCCGGAGTAGGTCAGCACCTTGGGGAACCAGCCAGACTCCGTCGGGGGGAAGAGGTGGAGGGCGTTGCGGAAGTGGCCCGCGGCCATCTCAGCGCGGCGGATGTTGTCGCCGTCGGCCTTGTTGATGACGATGCCGTCGGCCATCTCCATGATGCCGCGCTTGATGCCCTGCAGCTCATCGCCCGTACCAGCCAGCTGGATGAGCAGGAAGAAGTCGACCATCGAATGGACGGCCGTCTCGCTCTGGCCCACGCCGACGGTCTCGACGAAGACGGTGTCGAAGCCAGCGGCCTCGCAGAGGATGATCGTCTCACGCGTCTTGCGGGCTACGCCGCCCAAGGAACCAGCCGTGGGCGAGGGGCGGATGAAGGCGTTCTTCTCGCGCGAGAGTGTCTCCATGCGCGTCTTGTCGCCCAAGATGCTGCCCTTCGAGCGCTCGCTACTGGGGTCGATGGCCAGGACGGCCAGCTTGTGGCCTCGCTTCAGGATGTGCATCCCGAAGACATCGATGGAGGTGCTCTTTCCAGCGCCTGGCACCCCCGTGATGCCGATGCGGACGGAGTGTCCGGTGTGTGGCAGGCAGCGTTCGATGATCTCTTGCGCCTGCTGTTGGTGGTCATGCCGCGAGCTCTCCACGAGCGTGACTGCCTGGCTGAGGATGGAGGTGTCGCCGCGGAGGATGCCTTCGACAAACTCTGTGGTGGTGAATCGGCGCGGGCGTCGGGCCGCGAGGTAGGGGCTGATGGTCGGCGCGTAAGAGGTGCCGCTGTTCACCTTCAGGCCTTTGTATTTCTCATCGTTTTCGGGATGGTTCATGTTGTGCTATAAAGGGTGGTGAGGAGTAGTAGAGGGGAGTTAGAAGTAGTTAGAGGGTAGTTGGAAGTAGCCAGAGGTAGTGAAGGATATAGAGAGAAATAGTAGGTTCTACTCTTTACTACCCCTAACTGCCTCCTGACTACTTTATTCAGCCTTGATGCGCACGATGCGCACAGGGCCTTGCGGGTCGTTGCAAACGACGTAGAGATCGGCGCCAGCCTGACCCGTACGCTCCTTGCGTTTAAGGGTTAGCGTGAGCGTCATCGATTCGCCTGGGCGGAGCGTCTTCTTCTTGTTACCGGCGATCTTGAGCCACGGCGCGTCGCAGGTGAGGCTATAGAAGGCGAGTGGGCTACGGCCAGCGTTCGTGAGGGTGAGCTGTTGCTTGGTGGTGCCCTTCTTCTGGGTAAAGTCAATGACGGTGGCGGAGAGTTTCAGTGCAGGTCCTGCGTCCTTATCCGCTTGCGAAAGGGTACTGAAGTCGTCCACCACATTCACGGCTACGGGGATCTCACGCGTGACGGCCTCACCGCCCGATGCCTTTTGCGACTTCCATACGAAGTGCCCAATGATGCGCCCTTTGCCATGTATGGCCTTAGCATCGACGGTCACTTTCATGCGTTCTGGCTTTTGGGGCGAGAGCATCGTGGGGGCTTCCACATGGATGTAAGCCGGCAGGTGGGTGAAGGAGAGCCTCATGTCGCTTTCGGATAGGTTCTGTATCCACACCTCTTGCGAGGCGATCTCGCGCTCGCGGAGCAGGTAGAAGTCGAAGCGATGTTGCTGCGCGCCGATGTGTCCGATGGTGTCGGGGTAGGTGATCTTCTGATCATGCTGCGCGGGGATCACTTCGCCGGTGATGGTTAGCTTATGGCGGCTGCCCTTGGCGTCGGAGTAGACGGTGACGTTCTTGCGGAAGGGGCCGGGGCGGTCTGTCGGGTCGTAGGTGATGACCACATCGCCCGTGCTGCCTGCGGGGATGGGGGTGCGTGTCCACTCCGGCTCTGTGCAACCGCATGAGGATTGCACGTGGGAGATGTTCAGCGGTGCTGTACCCGTGTTCTTGATGCGGAAGACGTGCATCGCAAAGCCGTCTTCTTCCTTGATCTTCCCAAAGTCGAACGTCCACTGGTCGGGGGAGAACTCGGCCGCGGCGGCTTTGGGTGCGTTTGGATCGGGGCGGACGTTGCCTTTAATCACGAGCGCGGTGGCCTCGGTGGATGCATTGCTGAGCACCTCGAGCAGGGTGTTGAAGTCGCCTGACTGCCCGGCGGGGTTGTATGTCACCTCGATGCGTGCCGTCTGTCCGGCGCCGATGGGCGTCTTGGGCCACTGGGTGGTGACGAGGCGGTTGGCGCAGGCGACGCGGAGCAGCTCGAGGGGTGCCTCGCCATCATTGCGTACAACGAAGGTGTGCTTCACTGGCCCGCGCTTGGCCTCGATGCGTCCGAAGTCGTGAACGGTTTGGGCTATAAACAATTTTGCCTCTTTCTGGGCAGATAGGCTCTGCCACAGAAAGAGACATTGAATTGCTATAAATAGACTGAGTGCGTGGTGATGTTTACCGGCCATCCCAGTGTCAGGAGTTTTGAATGACATTACCGCGGATGGTCAGGACATAATTGCCGTCGGCCTTTCCGTTGCTGTAGACGGAGATGGTCTTGACGAACTTACCGGGGCGTCCGGCGGGGTTGTAGGTCACTTTGATCTGGCCCGTCTTGCCTGGGGCGATGGGCTCCTTGGTCCACTCTGGCGTGGTGCAGCCGCAGGAGGCTACGACGCGCGAGATGACGAGGGGCAACTCGCCGTTGTTCATGATTGTAAAGATGTGGCTGGCGGGGCCTGCCGCCTCTTTAATGTCACCGAAGTCAAAGGTCGCACTGCCTGTGGCTGTGATCGACGCGCTCTTTTCTTGGGCAGAGATGGTGCCCGCTGCCATCAGGAGGATGGCTGTCAATACAAATAAGATACGTTTCATTTCTATCTATGATTAAAGTAAATAACGGGGGCAAAAGTAGCAGAACGCAAGGAAGGAAGAAGTGGAATGTGGGGCGTGGGGGTATACCTTTTATATATCGTGGGGGGGCGCGTTCGTTTCTGTGCGGCTATATAATAGCCATACAGACGCGCTTGCTGCCTGAGCGTTAGGGCAGCGGCTATTGCTCGGGCGCTCGATCGGTGTCGCTATTGAGCAGCGGAAGGGCGAAGATGCCGAAGAGGCCGCAGAGGATAACCCAGACGGTCTGCACGGTGAAGACAACGAGCGCGAAGGCGGCCGCATCGGTGCGATCGACACCGAAGGCTACAAGGGTGGAGATGACCATGAAGTGCCACACGCCAATGCCGCCCTGCACGGGTACGGCCACGCCAAGGCTGCTCATGGCAAAGGCGATGAGGCCGATGCGGATGCCGAGCGGGCGGGTGAAGTCGAAGGCGTAGAAGGTGGTGTAGAAGTAGAGGAAGTAACCCACCCAAATGGCGAGGGTCTGGACGAGGAAGCGCCCCTTGTGATGGATCGTCCATAGGCTGCGGATACCCTCCCAGACGTTCAGCAGCAGCTGAGTGAGCTTGCGGACAAGCGGCAGGTGCTTCATGCGAACGAAGACGAACCAGCCGGCAGCAATGGTCAGGATGAGGGCGATGTAAGTCCACGGTGAGCGCACGAGGGCATAGAGCGTGGCGATGAGCGTGGGCGGATTCTCGGCGAAGAAGTGGCGAAAGAAGCCGATGTTGAAGACGCCGAGGCTGAGGGTGAGGAGGCCGACCATGAGGGTGTCCATAATGCGATCGACGAAGAGGGTGCCGAGGAGCTTGGTGAAGGGCACGCGCTCATACTTGGCCGTCACGCCGCAGCGCCAGATCTCGCCCACACGCGGCAGGGCCATGTTGACGGCGTAGTTGCCCAGCACGGCGAAGACGACGTTGCGCCGCCGTACGCGTCGGCCAAGCGAGTCGATGAGCAGCCCCCAGCGATAGCCGCGGGTGATGTTGGCCGCAAGGCCGAAGAGGAGGGAGAAGAGGAGGATGTCGTAGCGCACGCCGCCGCGGATGACTTGCATCATGGCGCCGAAGTCTTGCTCGCGGTAGAGATACCAGAAGAGGAGCACGCCGAGTAGCAACGGGAGTGCGACCTTGACGGTTTGGTTGACGATCTTTTTTACGTCCATACAGCCTATGTGTTTACCTTTTGTTTATCGGCGGGCAAAGATGGGGGGGGATGGGGTAATTGTCAATCATTCACATGATGAATCAGGGCAACTGCATCAAATTGGCGGAGATCAAAAACACTCGTACTTGGGCTTACCGCCAATTGGCGGAGATCAAAAACACTTGTACTTGGGCTTACCGCCAATTTGATGCGGTTGCTTTGGGAGGTGCGATATTTGGCATCATCATTCACATCAACATACCCTCAAAAATGAAACACTCTATCCCACTCCTTCTCATCTACCTGAGCCTCTCCCTGACCGCAGCTCAGGCGCAAAATGTCTTCACCGGCCGCGTGACGAACTCGGCCGGCAAACCCCTCGAATTTGCCACAGCCGCACTCTACACGGCCGACTCCGTGCTCCGCGGCGGGAGCGTCACGGACGCCACGGGCCTCTTCCGATTCAGCGGCGTCAGCGCCGGTCGCTACACACTCGAAGTCCGTTTAATCGGCTTTCAAACGGTGCATAAACAAGTCGACGTCGGCCCCTCGCACACCGACGCCGGCGTGATCACCCTCGCCGAAACGGGCGTCGGGCTGAGCGAGGTGACGGTGACGGCCGCCGCACCGCCCGTCTTGCAGAAGTCTGACCGCTTGGTGGTCCGCCCCGAGGTCTACATGCTGACTGCCGGAAAGAACGCGGCCGATGTCCTCAGACAGTTGCCGGGTGTCATCACCGAGTCGACCGGCGGATTCTCCGTCGTGGGCAAGCCGGCCGTGGTCTACATCAACGGTAAGCCGGCCGACCTGACAGGGGCGAGCGTTGACCAGCTCCTCAAGACCTTGCAGGCCGAACGCATCGAGCGCGTGGAGCTCATCACCAATCCGCCGGCGCGCTACGAAGCCGCCCACTCCGGGGCTATCATCGACATCCGCCTGCGCCGCGACGAGTCGATGGGGTACAACGGAACGGCCTCCGCGAACTACTACCTCAAGACCACCGGCCCCGCCTTTGAGCCTAACCTCAGCGCCAACTACCGCGCCGGCCGATGGAACGTCTACGGCAGCTACGGCGGCAACATGGGGCGCTACGAGCATGAAAACCACAACGTGAACCGCTACCACACGCTCGCCGTCCCCTTGGAGTACACCGAGCACAGCGTGTTCCGCCCCAGCGGAACGGGGCACAACGGCTCCCTCGGCGTCGATTGGTACGCCTCGGACCGCCACACGTTTGGTTTCTTGGCACGCGTCGGCCGCTACGACGGCGGCAACACCAACCGCTCCACGACCGACATCCGCCGCATCGGTCACGCTGAGGTCGATTCGGGAATCGCCTCCTCGCTGACGATGGATATTTATAACAACAACCTCTCCTTAGACCTGAACCACGTTTGGACACCCACCAAGCAGACGCGCCTCTCCACGGACGCCATCTATGCCTACGCTGACCATAACCAAGAGCAACAGATGGTCTTCCACTACGTCGCCCCCGACGGCCGTGAGCTCCGCCCCCGGGAGGGCAGTGGCCACAGCGTGTTCCAAAAGACAAACGCATGGATGCTCAAAACAGACCTCGAGGCGCCCCTGCCTGCTGAAGTCAAATTAGAGACGGGCATCCAGCTGAGCGCCATCCGCCGCGACAACGACCTGCGCGGACTCGCGCTGGCTGCGGCCGACGCATGGGTGGAGAACCCGCGCCAGTCAAACCACTTCATCTACAAAGAGCAGATCGGCGGCCTCTACGTCAATCTTAGCCGCGCCTGGGGCGAACGCTTCAGCTGCTCGGCCGGGCTGCGGGCCGAACACACCTTCCAAGATGGCTACCAAGAGGTGGGCGACACCGGCTTCACCCACCGCCACTGGGAGCTCTTCCCCTCCGCCTCGGCGCAAGTGGCCCTCGGACGCGGGCAGTCGCTCTCCCTCTCCTACGCGCGCAAAGTCGATCGCCCCTCGTTCAGCAGCCTGAACCCCTTCCGCTTTTACGAATCGCCAACGGCTTATCAGGAGGGCAACCCCGACCTGCAGCCGAGCTACCGCCACAACCTGCAAATGGTCTACCGCCTCCGCAGCTACAGCCTCTCCCTCTCCTACACCCACACCGACGGCATGATCATCCAAGAGCCCTCGCAAGACGACGCCACCCGCATGCAGCGCTACCGCTACACGAACTTCGGGAAAGTCGACCTCCTCACCCTCTCGCTGAACCTGCCGCTCAACCTCCTCCCCCGCTGGACGATGAACGTGAGTGCCAACGGCTTTTACAGAAACTATCAGTCGCGATTTATGGGCGGCGACTTCAAGCAAACTACCGTTTACGGCCACGTATACCTGAACAACCGCTTCGACTGGGGTCGTGGATGGCAAATGCAGCTGAGCGGCTACGCCGTCACGCCTCGCTGGTACCTCGCGAGGCGCTACCGGGCGTACGGCTCCATGGAGCTCAGCGCCGAGAAATCGCTCTGGGACGGCCGCGGCTCGCTCTCCGCCACACTGAACGACCCCTTCCGTTGGGGAACCTCCTATTACACCTTCCGCTACAGCAACATCGACAACGACGGCTGGGCCCAGTCCGACTACCGATACATCCTCCTCGGCTTCACCTACCGCTTCGGGTCAGACAAGGTGAAGCGCTCCCGCCAACGAGACACGGGCGTGGGCAGCATCAACAGCCGCCTGTAGAACGAAGACGAAAAACGGCCGGGTACACACCGTGGGTGCCCGGCCATTTTTAGCTTTTAGCTTTTCGTTTTCCGCGGGCCTACCTTTGCCCCCGGTAACACATACCATAATACACTACACACTACACCCATCATTTTTCACCTTTAGTTCTTCATTATCATGGACTGGTTCACTGATCTACTGTGGGGCACCGGCGTGGCGCACTCCGTCATCCTGCTTTCCCTCGTCATCGTCTTCGGCATCCTGCTCGGCAAAGTCCGCATCGCAGGCATCTCGCTCGGCATCACCTTCGTCCTCTTCGTCGGCATCGTCATGGGCCACTTCGGCCTCACCATCGACCCCCTCGTCTTGCACTTCTTCAAAGAGTTCGGCCTCATCCTCTTCGTCTACTCCATCGGCATGCAAGTCGGCCCCGGCTTCTTCTCCTCCTTCAAGCGCGGCGGCATCACGCTCAACCTGCTGGCCACCTCCATCGTCCTCCTCGGCGCCACCCTCGCGCTCGTCATACATTATATCACCGGCACACCCGTAGAGACGATGGTCGGCATCCTCTCAGGCGCCGTCACCAACACCCCCGGCCTCGGCGCCGCGCAGGAGGCCTACAATGATGTCCACGGCCAAGCAGCCCCCACCATCGCCCTCGGTTACGCCGTAGCCTACCCCTTAGGCGTCGTCGGCATCATCCTGGCCATCATTAGCCTGCGCTTCCTCTTCCGCATCGATTATGACACAGAGACGGCCCACCTCGAGGCCGAAGACGACACGCACGACCGCGAAGCCCACCCCATGCTACTCGTCGTCAAAAACCCCGCCCTCTTCGGCCGCACCGTCGGCGAGCTCTCCGCCCTCATGACCCACTGCGAGTTCGTCATCTCACGCATCCGCTACTGTAGCGACGGCCGCACCGAGATCGTCTCCGGCCTGACCACCCTGCACGAGGGCGACCGCGTCCTTGTCATCACCACCGAACACGACGCCCCCACCGTCCGCACCTTCGTCGGCGAAGAAGCCCCCCTGAAGCAAGAAGAATGGCTCCGCCGCGAAAGCGAACTCGTGAACCGCCGCATCCTCGTCACCAAGCCCGAAGTCAATGGCAAACGCCTCGGCGAGCTACGCCTCCGCCAGTCCTGCGGCGGCATCAACATCACCCGCATCAACCGCGCCGGCATCGACCTCGTAGCCACCCCCCGCCTCAGCCTGCAAGTGGGCGACCGCGTCAACGTCGTCGGCACCCCCGCGGCCATCGAAGCCGTGGAGAAAGTCCTCGGCAACTCCATGAAGCGCCTCAACGAGCCCAACCTCATCCCCCTCTTCCTCGGCATCGCCCTGGGCGTCTTCCTCGGCAGCATCCCCCTGCTCCTGCCCGGCATCCCCCGCCCCGTCAAGCTCGGCCTGGCCGGCGGCCCCCTCATCGTGGCCATCCTCTTCAGCCGCTTCGGATCGCGCTACGGCCTCGTCACCTACACCACCACCAGCGCCAACCTCATGCTCCGCGAAGTCGGCATCACCATCTTCCTCGCCTCAGTCGGCATCAGCGCCGGCGACGGCTTCGTCGACACCCTCCTCCGCGGCGGCGGCGCCTCCTGGGTAGCCTACGGCTTCCTCATCACCTTCCTCCCCCTCATCATCGTCGGCCTCATCGCCCGCCGCTTCTTCCGCCTAAACTACTTCACCCTCATGGGCCTCCTCTCCGGCAGCACCACCGATCCCCCCGCCCTGGCCTACTCCAACGCCACCGCCGGCAACGACGCCCCCGCAGTCGGCTACGCCACCGTCTACCCCCTCACCATGTTCCTACGCGTCCTCACCGCCCAGCTCATGGTCCTCCTCTTCACTTAGGCGGAGCCCTTCTGGCCGCCCATCCCTCCTTTAGCCCCGTCCGCACCCGTGGATGGGGCATTTTTTTCGCTGTCAGCCCGATCACAATCCACCCTCGCCGCTCGCAATAATAAGTCCGGACACTCCCAGTTTAATATTGTCTCAGACAATAATAAGCTCGGACACTCCCGATTTAATATTGTCTCAGACAATAATAAGCCCGGACACTCCTGATTTAATATTGTCTCAGACAATAATAAGCCAGGGCACTCCTGATTTAATATTGTCTCAGACAATAATAAACCCGGACACTCCCGGTTTAATATTGTCTCAGACAATAATAAGTCCGGACACATCTGATTTAATATTGTCTCAGACAATAATAAGCATGGACACTCCTGATTTAATATTTCCATTGGAAATAATAAACCCGGACACCCCTGATTCATTATTTCCATTGGAAATAATAAATCCGGATACTCCAAATTCATTATTGCCGTTGGAAATAATAAATCCATACACTCCCGATTTATTATTACCTAAAGCAATCGCACACCCCATCACACCAACTGGCCAAAAGAGAAACAGAAACTCCAACTCCGACCCACCCCGACCCATTTTCCCCTTTGCAGAATCACCTCCAACTTTTACTTTTGGGGCATCAAACACAATAAGTTAGGAGGAAGGAATACAATGAGCTACCTAAAATTCGACAAAACGCTACTGATAAACCTGGAAGAATCCCTCTCGCGCGAAGTGCTCCGCACCAACCGCAAGGGAGCCTACCATTGCACCACCATCGTGGATTGCAACACAAGGAAATACCACGGTTTGCTAGTCATGCCGGAGCCGAATCTGGACGACGACAACCATGTCGTCCTCTCATCGCTCGACGAGACGGTGATCCAGCACGGCGCCGAATTCAACCTCGGCCTTCACAAATACGAAGGCGGAAGTTTCAGCCCCAACGGGCACAAGTACATCCGCGAATACACAATGGAAGCCGTCCCGCGGACCGTCTATCGCGTCGGAGGAGTCGTCCTCTCGAAAGAGAAGATCTTCTCCCGCACAGACAACCAAATCATGATCAAGTACACACTCATGGACGCCCACTCGCCCACCACGCTGCGGTTTCGCCCCTTCATGGCCTTCCGTAGCGTGAAAGAACTGACGCAAGTCAACGGCATGGCCGACCGATCCTACGAAGAAGTGCCCAACGGCATCAAAACCTGCATGTACCCCGGCTACGCCCCCCTCTACATGCAGTTCAACAAAGCCCCGCAGTTCATCTACGAGCCCTATTGGTATCACGGCATCGAGTACCCCAAAGAACAAGAGCGCGGCTACCCCTACAAGGAAGACCTCTTCGTGCCCGGATACTTCGAGCTGCCCATCCAGCGCGGCGAGTCCATCGTCTTCTGCGCCGGCGACAAACCCTACAAAGAGCTGGATCACCTGCCCGCCTTCTTCGATGAAGAAGCAGCCGAGCGCACCCCCCGATCGAGCTTCTACAACTGCCTCAAGAACGCCGCCCACCAAATGTTCTACATCCCCCACGGCGGCGACGAAGTCTACCTTCTGGCCGGATACCCCTGGTTCAAAGTCCGCGCCCGCGACATGTTCGTCTCCATGCCCGGTTGCACACTTTACTTAAACGAACGCGACCGCTACGAACGCCTCATGCGGACAGCCATCCCAGCGCTCCAGACCTTCATGCGCAACGGCCTCCCCGACACCATCATCCGTGAAATCGACGAGCCCGACGTGCTCCTCTGGGTCGTGTGGAACGTCCAGCAATTCGCCCTCAAGGAAGGCCTCGACGATGCCCGCCGACTCTATGGCGACATCGTGCATGAAATCATCGAATACCTCCTCGCACAGAAGCACCCCAACCTCATCCTGCGCGACAATGGCCTGCTCTACACCAACGGCCGCGAACGCCCCGTGACATGGATGAACTCCGTCGTCAACGGCCGGCCCGTCGTCCCCCGCACAGGCTACATCGTAGAGTTCAACGCCCTTTGGTACAACGCCCTCTGCTTCTATCGCGAGATGCAAGGCGACGACACACCCGAAATAGTCCACCGCCTCATCTCCGCCCTCGACCTCTCCTTCCCCGCCACGTTCGTCAACCCATACAACTACCTCTTCGACTACGTGGACAACGGCACCAATCAAGACTGGAGCGTACGCCCCAACATGGTCATCGCCCTCGCCTGCCCCTATTCCCCACTGACACGCGTGCAGAAGCGCGGCGCCCTCGACATCGTCACCAAAGAGCTCCTCACCCCCAAAGGCCTCCGCTCCCTCAGCCCCAAAAGCGAAGGCTACCGGCCGGACTACATCGGCCCGCAATACGAACGCGATCTGGCCTATCATCAAGGCCCCGTCTGGCCCTGGCTCACCGGCATGTACCTTACGGCTTACCTCAGCCTCTTCGGCCGCGGCGGCGTCTCCTTCGCCGAGCGCACCCTGATCAGCATGGAGGAAGAAATGTCCATGCATTGCGTCAGCACCATCTCCGAACTCTTCGACGGCAACCCGCCCTTCACCGGTCGCGGCGCCATCTCATTCCTCATGAGCGTGGCCTCCATCCTGACCGTCATCGAACGGCTCAAAGCCTACAACGTAGAAGAATAATTACTACACACACACGATATGAAAGCATTGATGTTTGGGTGGGAATTTCCCCCGCATATCCTGGGCGGCCTCGGCACAGCCAGCTACGGCCTGATCAAGGGCATGTCCCTGCAGCCCGATATGCATATCTCGTTAGTGATCCCCAAGCCCTGGGGCGACGAAGACCAAAGTTTCCTGAAGATCATAGGCGCTTGCAACACCCCCATCGTCTGGAAAGACGTCGACTACAACTACGTCTCCGAGCGCCTCTCTAAGTTCATGGACCCGCAGGAGTACTTCCGCCTGCGCGACCATATCTATGCCGACTTCAGCTATCGCTATGTGAACGATCTGGGATGTTTCGAGTTCTCAGGTCGCTATCCCGACAACCTACTCGAGGAGATCAACAACTACTCCATCGTAGCCGGCGTCATCGCCCGCACCGAGGAGTATGACATCATCCACGCACACGACTGGCTGACTTACCCCGCCGGAATCCACGCCAAGACAGTCAGTGGCAAGCCCCTCGTGATCCACGTCCACGCCACCGACTACGACCGCAGCCGCGGCAATGTCAACCCCGACGTCTACGGCATCGAAAAGAACGGCATGGACTACGCCGACCACATCATGACAGTGAGCGAACTGACCCGCCGCACAGTGATCGAGAAGTACCACCAAGACCCGGCCAAGGTGACGACCGTCCACAACGCCGTGGAGCCGCTCAGCCCCGAGATCCTCGCCATCCCCGACAAACGCGGAGTGAAAGACAAGATCGTCACCTTCCTTGGGCGCATCACCATGCAGAAAGGGCCGGAGTATTTCGTCGAAGCCGCTGCCCGGGTGCTCGCTAAGGCCAACAACGTACGCTTCGTCATGGCCGGCAATGGCGACATGATGGACAAGATGATCCGCTTGGCCGCCTCACGCAACATCTCCGACCGCTTCCACTTCACCGGTTTCATGAAGGGCAAACAGGTCTACGAGATCCTCAAAGCCAGTGACGTCTACGTCATGCCCTCCGTCTCCGAACCCTTCGGCATCTCCCCCTTAGAGGCCATGCAGTGTGGCGTACCCTCCATCATCTCCAAGCAGTCAGGCTGCGCCGAGATCCTGAAGTATGCCATCAAGGTGGACTATTGGGACATCGAAGCCCTGGCCGACGCCATGTATGGCCTCATCACTTACCCGACACTGCACACCTTCCTCCGCGACGAAGGCCTCAAAGAGGTCAACAACATCAAGTGGGAATACGCCGGACAGAAAGTCCGTAAAATCTATGATCAAGTACTGTATGGCAAACAATAAATAAGAAGAGAGATATGAAGACCATTTGCTTTTACTTTCAAATACATCAACCATTTCGCCTAAGGCGCTACCGCTTCTTCGACATCGGTAACAACCATTACTACTACGACGATTTCCAGAACGAAGAGATCTTCCACCGCATCTCTGAGAAATGCTACCTGCCGGCCAATCGCGCCATCATGGAGATGATCCGCAAGAGTGGCGGCAAGTTCAAGGTTGCCTTCTCCATCTCCGGAACAGCCTTAGAACAGATGGAGATCTACGCCCCGGAAGTGATTGACAGCTTCCGCGAACTGGCTGGGCTCGGCTGTGTGGAGTTCTTAGCCGAGACGTATGCACACTCCCTGTCCTCGTTAGGCGATGCGGAGGAGTTCAAGGCTCAAGTACGCATGCACACGGAGAAGATCCAGTCTCTGTTTAACGTCACACCGAAAGTGTTCCGAAACACTGAACTGATCTATTCCGACGACATTTCCGAACTGGTCTATGAGCTCGGCTTCGAGGGTATGCTGACCGAAGGCGCCAAGCACGTCTTGGGTTGGAAAAGCCCGAACTACGTCTATGCCTCTGCCATCCGTCCACAGCTGAAGCTGCTGCTCAAGAACGACCGCTTCAGCGAAGACCTCTCCATCCGCTTCGACGACCACACGTGGACGGAGTACCCCCTCACGGCCGATAAGTACATCTCCGCCATCGCTGCCACAGCCGAGGGCGAAAAGGTGGTGAACGCCTTTATGAACTACGAGGTGCTTGGCTCCATGCATGCCGCTGACACGGGCATCTTCGATTTCTTCAAAGCCCTGCCGCAGTACGCCGAGCGCAACGACATCACCTTCTCGCTGCCCTCCGAGATCTTCGCCCAGATGAACCCTGTCGATTCCATCTCGTCGCCTTACCCCATGTCGTGGGTGGACGAGGAGAAGGATTGCAGCTCGTGGCTTGGCAATGTGTTGCAACAGGAGGCCTTCAAGAAGATTTATGGGATCGGTGAGCGTGTACGCCTCTGCGAGAATCGCCGCATTCAGCAGGACTGGATCTACCTGCAAAGCAGCGACCACCTTTACTACATGAGCACGAAGCATTACAACCTCTTTAGCCCGTATGACAATCCGTACGATGCATTCAACAACTACATGAATGTGCTCTCTGACTTCATCCTGCGCGTGCAGGCGCAATTCCCCGCGTCCATTGAAAATGAGGAACTGAACTCGCTGCTGACCACCATCCGCAATCAGAACGAAGAGATCAGTAACCTGAAAAAGGAACTGAAAGCGGCCAGCAAGTAGGGAGGAGATTAACAAACCGTAACGACCCATTCCCCCGTTGGGGGGGCATAAAAAAGTTGCAAGTGGGGTATCAACCACCGCTTGCAACTTTTTTTGTGTCCGGAGGACTCGTTCGGCATAGGTAGCCGATGTCAAGACCAAGGCAGGGAGGCTATTTCGGCATAGAATGTTGTCGTATCGCGCAACTGGACGTAATCATTTACCCCTGTCTGTATGGCCGTATCGTTGATTTCATCTGCCGGAGCGGGCTGCACTTCTCCGTCGAAAAAGAGGGAGTAACACAGGACGACTGCGAAAAAAGATAAGAGTAATGCTTTCATGTTTTTCTACTTTTTCCCTGATGATGCACTTGTGTACGAAACGTTGCATCGTGTGGGGATATTGTGTAGAAACTGTTTCGCGGCCCAATCCCTGCCAGGGGGCGACTACACCTCCCCGGGCTCTTTCCGCTCCGGAACGAAGGATTCAAACGTGCCGTCGGAGTAGAAGAGTAGGATGCGGTCGACCTCTCGGGCGATGATTTTCGGTTGCTCGGGCACCTCTGGCGTAGGGCTGGGGGGTGGTTCGGGGGGTGGCGGCGAGGATGTGGGGGGGGTAAAGAGGCTTGGTGCCGGGGCTTTCGCTTCCGGTGGTGCGGCTGTGGGCTGGGTGCCGCGTGTCATCGGCCCCTTCTCCATGAGCAGCCAGTCTGCGCTGATGTCGGGGAAGCGCTCCAAGATCTTTTTCATCACGTCTAAGCTCGGGTTGTTGCGGCCGGAGGTGATGTGCGACATGGCGGCGCGCTGTATGCCGATGGATTCGGCAAACTGTGAGGAGGTGAGGCCTTTCTGGGTCATCACCTGCATAATTCGCTCTCTCTCAGTCATAATATACAATCGTTGATTTACATATCTATCCTATCCGTTTGACTAAACGGGTATACAAAGATAAACAGCAAACTGGATTCGAGAGGAAACAATTGTATACCTGAGATAATACACATCAGTATACGAAGAATATACAACGATAACACCTACTTGTGTGGTTGGTGCATTATACAAGGATATACCCCATAAAGACTTGCTTTCCTTCATCCTCGTATTTAATTGACAGTAACTGATCTATATCCATTGAAATGAGTCTATATCCGGGTGTATATCATTCGATACATCTTCCTGGTTGGCCTTTAATTGAAGTGTTGCTTGATAGAAGATAGATAAAACGCTGATATATACTACTCATCAGGTGTTATATGAGGTATATGTTGGTATTTACGAACATATATCGCAGAGGTTGTTTATGTATACGCCTGTAGTATACAAGCGTAACAATAGGATAACAGGATCGCATACTTGTATATTCAGAAAAGGGATTGGTATACCACGATGTATACACATGTGTGTATCTCATAGCCTTGTATACGGATATAAATGTATATCCTAATAAATAGCGGTGATCTTGTAACCCAATGATGAAATGGATCGGGGTGTGTTAGAAATGTATCCGAGGATGTTTCGGAATATGTGCGCGGGGAATGTTGGGCTTGTCGGCGAGGGGGGATTTACTCGTCGAAGGGATGTGGCGAATATGTTGCCGAGGGGTAAAGAGGGAGGGCTTGGGGTCTTGGGAGAGGGCCGACGGGTAGTTCCGAACTACCCAATGATACGTTCGGAACCTATCAAGACTACGTTCGGAACGTATCACCACCACGTTCCGAAGCACCCATCGATACGTTCAGAACGTGGTGTGGATACGTTCCGAAGTGGGGGGTAATACGTTCCGAACCTATCTGCACCCTGTTCCGAAGTACCCATCGATACGTCCCGAACCTATCGACACTACGTTCCGAACGTATCGATGACCACCTCCGAACGTATTGACACTACGTCCCGAACGTATCGACACTACGTTCCGAACGTATCGATGACCACCTCGGAACGTATCGACACTACGTTCCGAACGTATCGGTGACCACTTCGGAACATATTCACACCACGTTCCGAACGTATCGGTGACTACTTCGGAACTACTTGGCGGGTATTTCGGAACATATCGAGGGGTATTTCGCAAATAAATATGAAGGCACGCGCGCCTACTTAGGTGGTTTTCACGGTGTATTTGCCCGACTGCTCGAGCAGGCGAAACATCTTGCGACAACGCAGACGAAACAGCACGGCGGCCACGCTTAACCCGAAAATGAAGGCGCCCCAAACGCCCATAGCGCCAAGATGGAAGACGAAGCCGAACAGGTAGCCGAAGGGGATGTTGATGCAGATGTAGGCGATGAAGGCGTAGAACATGACGATTTTGACGTCGGTCAGGCCGCGGAGTATGCCGGCGCCGACCGTCTGTAGGCCATCGGAAACTTGGAAGATGCCGGCCATGATGAGCAGGCGTCCGCCGATGTCGATCACGGCGGGGTCGGAGGAGAAGGCCGAGGCGATGGCGTGGCGGAAGGCAATCAGGAGGGTGCCGGCCAGGGCGTTGTAGACGAGGCAGAGGTGGGTGGAGGCGTTGCCAGCCTTGCGGGCGGCCTCGAGGTCGAGGGCCCCGAGCTGATGGCTGACGCGGACGGTGGTGGCGGCGCCGATGCCAAGCACGATCATGTAGGTGAGGTGCGACATGTTTTGGGCGATCTGATGGCCTGCCTGCGGCGTGGCGCCAAGCCAACCGACCATGATGGCCGAGAGGGCGAAGGCCAAGACCTCGAGCAGCATGTGGGCAGCGATGGGCGCACCCACCCGGACAAGCTCCCAGAGGCGACGGCGGCTGAAGATGCGTAGGCGGAAGGCGCGGAAATAGTCCCACCACTCACGGCGCAGACGGATGGCCACGAGGTACATGAGGGGCATCGTGAGGCGCGAAATGAGCGTAGAAACACCGGCGCCAAGCACGCCCAGCTCCGGGAATCCCCACTTGCCGAAGATGAGCAGGTAGTTAAAGAGCACGTTGATGAGGTTAGAAATGATCGTGATCACCATCGCAATCATCGTGTTACCCATGCCCTCGAGGAACTGCTTGATGGCCGTGAAATAGAGGAAGGGGATGAGGCTGAAAACAAGGGCCTTGAAGTATGGGATGGCCGTCTCGACCACGGCCGCGTCCTGCCCCATGTAGGGCATCAGGTGGATGACGCCGAAGAGGATGCTGCACATGAAGAGGGCCGAGAGGGTGGCCAGTGTGAGCGAGTTTTGGAAGAGGTCCGTCACGCGGTTCCGATCGCCGCGCACATAGGCCATGCCCACCAACGGGGTGAGGCCCATCAGTATGCCAATGGAAAAGACAAAGCCAATGATAAAGACGGATGTAGCGAACGAGACGGACGCCAGCTGTATGGTGCCCAATCGACCCACCATGAGCGTATCGACTAACTGCACAAGGGCGCCCCCGAGCTGGGAGAACACGATCGGGAGCGCCACTTTCAGGTTACGCCGATAGAAAGGCAGATAGGTGCGAAAACTGTATGCCATCACGCCTTCCCCTGCATCACGACGGGCACGGGCGGCGACACCCTGCTATTCATCACGCCAAACTTCCATTTATATAGGTAAGCCAACACCCCCACGAAGATGGCCCCGGCGGCGATCATCCCCGGCAGCTCGTTTGCGGGGTCAAGTTCACGGATCGTAAACAACGCATCCGTCCGTAGCGCCGCGCCCTGATAAGTAGTCAGCACAGCGCCGCAGAGGTTGTTCGCCGCATGTGCCCCCATGGACACCTCAATGCCATCGTCGAGCAGCGCCGCCAATCCGAACGCCGCCCCCATGAAGATGTATTGCGGTATCATCACCCAGAAGCCATACTCGGCCACCTCAGGATTCGCCACATGCATCAGTCCGAACAACACCGAGGGCACCACGAGCGCCCACCACCGGCTGTGCGTCCACGAGGCCACCCCCTGTGCCAAATACCCCCGGAAGAAGAACTCCTCCGCAGCCGACTGGATGGGAATCATCGTCACAGCAATAAGCACCAAAGGGATGAACCGTGCAGCATCGAAGCGGAACTCAAAATTCTCCCGATCCGTCACATAAGCAATCACAAACGTGACCACAGTGATGACTCCCCACACCCCGAATCCAGCGAAGAAGTGCCCCCATCGCATGCGCCTCCTCCCATTGACGACCTGCGTCCACGTCCGCCCCTGAAACGTCCGGATGAAGTAAGCCCCCGCCACTAACATCACCGCGAAAACGCAGAGCATGGCGAAGAGCATCAAGTTCGAGTCAATCCCTTCGATCAGCGAGGCAAGGTCGCCCCCAGACAGAAGGCCTTGCATGCTCAGCACATCCCCCGACTGCAAGATGCTCCATGCGATGACCGCCACATAGGGTATGACGCCGATGGTGTTAGCCACCATGTAACTCAAAAAAAGGACGAGCAGATACCAATACCACCGGTTCCGCATCGTCGTCACACATTCTAAATGATTCATATTGTTGTGTATTGTGCTATATAATAATGTATTCCGTTCGTGTGCCATCCATATGCACGGCCGCAAAAGTAGGCGGGGAGCGCCATTTCAATCTACTTTTGCGCCAGACAACGGGAATAATTCCAACATCTACATCATAATCATCAACGAAAGAATCATGAGCATAAAAATCAAAGTAAACGGAATGAGCTGCGGTCATTGCAAGGATCGCGTGGAGAAAGGATTGGCCCAACTGAGCGGCGTAAAGGCTGTCCGGGTCGACCTGAAAGCAGGCACCGCAGAGGTGGAGGGCGATGTGACGGACGACACCCTCCGCACAGCCATCGACGACCTCGGATACACATACGGAGGGCACGTCTGAAAGCCCCACTTTTCCAATTTCATTAAGGCGGATTTCCCCGGTTTCGCAAATGCTATATATTTGCAGTCCAAAATATTAGAACGTACATTATATATTATAATAGAGATATGACGAAAGCAGATATTGTAAGCGAGATCGCAAAAAACACGGGGATAGATAAGAACACAGTGTTGGCAAGTGTGGAGTCATTCATGGAAGAAGTGAAAGAGTCGCTGGCAGCAGGTGAGAATGTATATCTCCGCGGATTCGGAAGTTTTATCGTGAAAAGACGTGCACAAAAGACAGCACGTAATATTTCACAGAACACCACGATGATCATCCCCGAACACGACATCCCGTCTTTCAAACCGGCTCGTGTCTTCATGAATAAAGTGGCGAACAAATAACAGGACTACATAACCCCATTAAATTTTTAATCATGCCAAGCGGAAAGAAAAGAAAGAGACACAAGATGTCCACGCATAAGCGTAAGAAGAGACTGAAGAAAAATCGGCATAAGAAAAAGTAAGCCTCTCATAGACTGGAGAATTTTTGGAAGAACAAACTTGAGCTCGCTTTTAAGTTTGTTCTTCCATTTTCATTTCAAACCCAAAACCAAGATCAACCGTGGTAAGTGAATTAATTGTAGACGTGAAACGCGACGAGATTTCGATCGCTGTGCTGGAGGATAAGAACCTCGTGGAACTGCAAAAGGAACAGCAAAGCGATTCCTACGCCGTGGGCAACATCTATCTGGCGCGCGTCAAGAAGCTGCTTCCAGGGCTCAACGCAGCCTTCATCGATGTGGGATACAAGAAGGAAGCCTTCCTGCACTACCAAGACTTGGGCGCGACCTTCAAGACACAACAGAAGTTTCTCAAGCAATGGCGCGGCGATCCTAAACGGCGACAGCCAGTGCCGAAAGTGGGGCTGCAACCAGACATCGATAAGGATGGCACCATCGGCGATGCGCTCGCTGTGGGCGATGAAATCCTCGTGCAGATCGCTAAAGAACCCATCTCGACCAAAGGGCCGCGGCTGACAGCAGAGATCTCCTTCGCCGGACGCTTCCTCGTACTCATCCCCTTTGCGGATAAGATCTCAGTATCGACGAAGATTAAATCGAGCGAAGAGCGAGCACGCCTCCGCCAATTGATACAGAGCGTAAAGCCGAAAAACTTCAGCGTCATCGTGCGGACATCGGCTGAGGGCAAGCGGGTGGCTGAGCTGGACGGTGAGTTGCGCATCCTGCAGAAACGTTGGGAGGACAACATCCTTAAAGTCACCGGTAAGACGAAGGCGCCACTCATCATCTATGAGGAAACGGCCCGGACGGTGGCACTGCTGCGCGACATATTCAACGCCTCGTTCCAAAACATTTACGTCAACGATCAACGCGTCTTCGAGAGCGTCTACGACTACGTCAGCCTGATCGCGCCAGAGCAAAAGGAAATCGTGAAACTCTACACCGGCGAGCTGCCCATCTTCGACAACTTCGGCGTAACGAAACAGATCAAGTCGCTCTTCGGGCGCACGGTGACCTACAAGGGCGGGGCCTACCTGATCATCGAACACACGGAGGCGATGCATGTGATCGACGTCAACAGTGGCAACCGCGTGAAGGGCAACACGGAACAGGAGAAGACAGCCTTCAACGTCAACATTGCCGCAGCAGATGAGATCGCCCGACAGCTCCGGCTGCGCGACATGGGCGGTATCATCGTGATCGACTTTATCGACCTCTCCGATCCCGCCAATCGCCAACAGCTCTTCGAACACATGACGAAGGCGATGGCTAATGATCGCGCCAAACACAACATCCTCCCCCTTAGCAAATTCTGCCTCATGCAGATCACGCGTCAGCGCGTGCGCCCCATCCTCGATGTGCAAACGACGGAGAGTTGCCCCTCATGCTTCGGCACGGGCGTGGTGAAATCGTCCATCCTCTTCACGGACAACTTGGAAGGCAAAATCGATTGCTTGGTAAATCGGCATAACGAGAAACGAATCACACTGCATGTGCACCCTTACGTGGCAGCTTACATCAACAAGGGAATCTTCTCGCTGGCCATGAAGTGGAAGATGAAATACACGCACCAACTCAAGGTGGTGCCCGACCAGAGCCTCGCCTTCCTTGAGTATAAATTCTATGACCAGAACCGCAACGAGCTGGATATGCAGGAGGAGAAAGAAAACCGCGAGGTGAGAGGCAAGACAAAGAGCGAAAAGCCGAAGGCAAACGGCTGATCCCCCGCCCCCCCCCCCCTCCCACTCTACTCCTTAAAACAAACAGACCCCAAGCAATGAAGAACTTGCTACTTCTCTTCCTCTGTCTGAGCTACCTGCCACCGACGATGGCTCAAGATAAACCCAAAAGTGACCCGATCCGAGGTCCGTCTTGGGCAACTTTTCCGAAAGTGACCCGATCCGAGGTCCGTCTTGGGCGCCCCGCTCACTCCCCAGCGTCAGCCCGGATCACGCCAATCTCCCGAAACCAATCTTCGGCCCGATCCGGCCAACTGTTGACCATCGCCCCCGTGTCGCGCAGGCCGTAGCCGTGCCGGCCACGGCTGTAGAAGAAGAGCCACGCGCGCACGCCGGCCTCCTTCAGGGCCAGATAGTAGGCGAGGCTGCCGTCGATGAATGATTTGTCGTCTTCCGTTTGCACGATCATCGTCGGGGGGGTGCGCCGCGTGACGTGTAGCTCGGGCGCCGTCTGCATGCAGCTGTCTCCAGCGACGCGACCCAAATAGGCGGGGTAGACGAGCAGGCAGAAGTTAGGTCGGCAAGAAGCCTTGTCCACGGCCTTCGTCGGGTAGGTGCGTCGGTCGAACCTCGTAGCGGCCATCGCGGCCAAATGCCCCCCGGCGGAGAAACCAAGCACGCCGATGCGGTCTGGATCGATGTTGAGCATCGCACGATTGGCGCGCACATAGCTGATGGCGCGCTGAAGGTCTTGCAAAGGGGCCTCGTAGGGTGGTCGCCCCTCGTGTCGGGGCACGCGATACTTGAGTAAGACGGCCGTGATGCCCAGCTCGTTGAGCCAGAGGCAGGCCTCGTCGCCCTCTAAGTCGTAGGCCAGCAGATCGTAGCCGCCGCCGGGGCAGACGATGACGGCCGATCCGGTGGCGAACTCTTGCGAGGGCTGGTAGACGGTGATTGTGGGTTGGCTCACGTTCGTGATGCGCAGCACCGTCTCGCCGGCCACGCGGTTGCCCTCCGTGTCCTTCTTTTCTGGCAGCGTGTCAGTGCCTCCAGGCACGCCTTCGGGGAAGAGTTTGATGGGTTTATCTTGAGCCATCGTCGGTGTAATCATTGATCGTATCGGAGCGGTAGCGCAGGCGCGACAGCTCGCGGAGGTAGGTCGCGAACGACGGTGCGTCGCTGCGTGCGGTGCGGGCCAAGGCCACGGCCGACTCTACGAGCGTGGTGCAATCCCATTCGCGCAGGTTGACCACCAAGCGCTCCGGATCCTTTTCGAGCGTGGCCGCCACATAGGGTCGGCCGACAAAGTGACGCGCGGCCGCCAAGGTGGCATCGCCCACCGTCTGCGGCGCAGCACTCCGGACGGACTGCATACAGCCCTCGAAGGCGGCCACATCTTCAGCCGAGAACGTCAGATTCCCCTCCCAATCATCTGCACGACCCGCCGTGATCGACAGCAGGGCGCAGAGCAGCAGGATGGCCACGCGCTTCATCGCTTCGCCTCCTTTTCATCCTTTGGTTTGGCCTCGAGCAGCTCTTGTAGCTTCAGCATCTCGTCGCGATACTGTGCGGCCTCGATGAATTCCAGCTTGCGAGCCGCCTCCGTCATGCGGCGTCGGGCGCGCTCGATGGCCTTTTCTAATTGTGGCCGCGTCATGTAACTCACCACGGGCTCGGCTGCGAGCGACGGCTCCGGGTCGGTGTAGGCATAGGGCACAACGGGCGCTTGCTGCCGCTCGCCCAAGACGGAGGCCGAGGCCTGCTTGATGGCTGTGCGCGGCGTGATGCCGTGCGCGCGGTTGTAATTGAGTTGCTTCTCGCGTCGGCGGTTCGTTTCGTCGATCGTCTGCTGCATGCTGTCGGTGATCTTGTCGGCGTAGAAGATGACGCGGCCGTTCAGGTTGCGGGCGGCGCGCCCGGCCGTCTGCGTCAGTGAGCGATGCGAGCGAAGGAAGCCCTCCTTGTCGGCGTCGAGCACGGCCACGAGCGACACCTCGGGCAAGTCGAGCCCTTCGCGCAGCAGGTTGACGCCGATGAGCACGTCGAACTCGCCCTTCCGCAGGTCGTCCATGATGCGGATGCGCTCGAGCGTGTCCACATCGCTGTGGATGTAGTTGCAACGCACGTTCATGCGCTTCAGGTAGTCCGTCAGCTCCTCGGCCATGCGCTTGGTGAGGGTTGTGACGAGCACGCGCTCGTTCACCTCCGCGCGCTGCGAGATCTCCTCCATCAGGTCGTCGATTTGGTTTTGGCTGGGGCGCACCTCGATGACGGGGTCGGGCAGGCCCGTGGGTCGGATCACCTGCTCCACCACGATGCCCTGGCTCTTGGACAGCTCATAATCGGCCGGCGTGGCGCTCACATAGATGGCTTGCGGCGTGAGCGACTCAAACTCCTCGAAGGTCTGCGGCCGGTTGTCGAGCGCGGCAGGCAGGCGGAAGCCATACTCCACGAGCGTCTCCTTCCGCGAGCGGTCGCCGCCATACATGGCGCGGATTTGCGGCACCGTCACATGGCTTTCGTCAACGACGAGCAGGAAGTCTTTCGGGAAGTAATCCAGCAAACAAAATGGCCGTTCGCCCGGCCCGCGCCCATCTAAGTAGCGCGAATAATTCTCGATGCCTGCGCAGTGGCCGAGCTCTTGAATCATCTCCAAGTCGTATGTGACACGCTCCTCGAGCCGCTTGGCCTCGAAGGGTTTGCCCATCTCCTGCAGCTGCCTGACGCGCTCGCCGAGGTCTACATGGATCTGCCCGAGCGCCGTGTGGATACGCTCTTGCGTGGTGACGAAGAGGTTCGTGGGGTAGATCTGGAGCGTGTCTTGCTCGTCGTATTCATGTCCGTCGATGGGGTTAAACGAAGCGATGCGCTCCACCTCGTCGCCCCAAAACTCGATGCGGTAAGCCATGCCGTCGTAGCCCTCGATGGCGGGGAAGATGTCGACCGTGTCGCCATTGACGCGGAAGCTGCCGGAGTTGAACTCCACCTTGTTGTTGACATAGAGGGCGTCGACGAAGCGTCGGAGCAGCTTGTCGCGCGGGATGCGCATGCCGCGCTCCACGTGCACCACCTGCTCCTCGAAGGCGCGCGGGTCGGCCATGCCATAAAGGCAGGAGACGGACGAGACGACGAGCACGTCGCGCCGACCGGAGAGCAGCGAGGCCGTGGCGCGCAGCCGCAGCTTGTCGATCTCTTGGTTGATGGACATATCCTTCTCGATGTAGGTGTCGGTGGTGGGCAGGTAGGCCTCGGGCTGGTAGTAATCGTAATAGGAGACGAAATACTCCACCGCGTTTTGCGGGAAGAAGGACTTGAACTCGCTGTAGAGTTGCGCGGCGAGCGTCTTGTTGTGGCTCAGCACGAGTGTCGGTTTCTGCACGCGCTCCACGACGTTGGCGATGGTGAACGTCTTGCCCGATCCGGTGACGCCGAGGAGGGTCTGATAAGGGACGCCCTCCTCAATGCCGCGGGCGAGCGCATCGATGGCTTCGGGCTGGTCGCCCGTGGGACGGTAAGAAGAAACAAGTTTGAAATCCATGAGGGGAAGGAGGAAGTAAAAACGAAAAGTGAAAAACGAAAAGTGGAAAAGGAGGAAGTAAAAACGAAAAGTGAAAAACGAAAAGTGGAAAATGAGCCTCGGAATGGGGCTCTCCCTCGGGTAAGGCCCCAAAATGAGCCTCG
>MIQB01000012.1 GCA_002890585.1 Tannerella sp. oral taxon 808 | reverse complement strand
CCGAGGAGTTTGTACATCCCTCTTTCCTGCCGGTTGCTTAGATCGAACTCACGTTAAAGGAGATCATTAAATTGAACACGGAAGAGAGCGATAACATTTTTGTGCTCCGTATTCTTCGTTATACCCGTTTCCGATTGCAATCTATGCAAGAGAAACCCTCATCGGATAGGGCGGAAAAAAATGTGGCAGAGCTATTGTCTGTTATTAATACAGAACTGGAACTGTTGAATATGCGGATGTAGAAAATTTTATCTACCGTCCCCCCTCATTCCTGCTAAGAAGTTCCGCTAGACAGACAAAGTAGTGGATTTAGTGGAACTACTCTATGCCCTTGACGCCTGTGACTGTATCAACGATGGAGAAATCGGAGTGGAGGAATTAGCGGACGCCTTTTCCGACATCTTCGGCGTAGAAATCAAGAACTGTTACAACGTCTATATGAACATGAAACGACGCAAGGATGACAGTCGTACCTATTTCCTTGATGAACTCCGAGAGAAATTGAACAAATGAATGGTAGAGAGCGACCTGAAAGGCGGAAAATTTAAGAAGTGGTAAATAAAAGGAAGATACTCAAGTTTCGGAGTATTCCCTTTGTCTTATTCTTTGATAAACACTTCCAATTTCTTGGCTATATCCTTGGATGTCGGAAGCAGTTCCTTGTAGGCTTCGGGCAATTCGGGAGAGAGGCTGTATGTTGCCACACCGATAGGCATGGTCGAAGTTATGAGGGCATATTCCACAATCGTCCTGCTTTTGGATTTGCAAATGATGATACCAATAGCAGGATCCTCATGTGGCAGCTTAACCTTCTCATTCAGTACATTGAGATAAAACTCCATCTTCCCTTTGCCCTCAGGCTTGAACTCTCCGATTTTCAACTCAACGGCTATCATTGCCTGCAAGCGACGGTTGTAAAGCAACAGATCTATAAAATACTCCCCGCCGTCCACCTCCAGTCGTACTAGTTTCCCATGAACGAAAAATCAGTTCCGAACTCCATCAGAAAAGAACGGATATTCTTGATAATAGCCTGTTCCAACTCATATTCCGAATGTCCCTCGCCCAATCCGATAAAATCCAAAGTATACTTACGGCAAGGACGGCTTGATTACGGATATTTTTGGGTAGCGTGGTATCAAAATTGCTTTGTCCGAGCAGGAAGTTCTCATACGCCTTCAGTTCTATTTTGCACATCAGCACGTCTTTCGTCCATCCGTATTTCTTGGTTGCCAAGATATAGAATTGTCTCTGTTGTGTCTCCTTACACTTGGTCAGAATGACGATATGCTTCGACCAACTGATTTCTCCAACTAATGGTTGGAGAATTTCATTCGGATGATATTCAGCATAATACCATGCATGCCATATCCCACATATTGGAAACTCCAAACCCTTTAATACCCGGAAACTCCTTTTGAATATCTTGGGATAGGTTTTCCACAACAGACTTTCCCCATCCGAGAGTTTTCTGCTGTTGGGTAATACGTCTGTCGATTTCCCAATAAAGGGCTATCATCTCCTTATTGACGGCTTTCAACGCCTCGTATTGTGCGGAGCGAATGCGCTTGGTTATCTCGTCTCTAGAACTCTGGTATTCTGTCGAAATGAGCGATATATTATGCGTACTCATTCTTTTCTCATAAGGTTTCCACATGATCTATCGAAAAGCCTTGATAACTCTATAGACAGCCCACAAGCAGGTGAAAGGAGCGGTAAAGACTCCTATGACGACAAAGAGCAGTAGTTTGGTAATATAGTAAACAATCCACTGTCCATTTGTGCCTGCAATCATTTTATAGGGAATGAACTTCTCCACGAAGAGATAGCCCGACCATATCGCCATCAGGGTATATCCGGACATCCATCTCATATCCTCAAAACCTTTGGTCGCCAAGAAGTTCCACCTGAAACCTATGACAAACAAGGCGATGAGAAACAACAAGCTGAAGATGCTTCGCCAAACCTCGCTGCGTTTCCTTTTCTGAAAACATGGCGTGCAAAGTATCGGCTTATACCTTCCCGCACATTCGGGACACAGCCCTTTTCCGCAATCGGAGCACTGGGCTACCGCCGATTCTTGAGTATGATTAAAACAATTCATAGTGTAATCTTTTAGCGTATTCAAAAATACAAAATTCCTACCTCATAGCCAAGGGAAATAGCCGTTATTTCTTGGCATTGAGCAGTTTGGAAAGTTCCGGGTCGTCGGCAATTCGTTGCAGCTCCCATCCCACAATGTCCCGAACCTCCGTCTTCACCCGGTCATAGTTCACTTTTATCTCCTGCTCCATCATATCCTCTCCGTTTTCATCCATGAAGTCTGTCAGAATGAGTATTGATCGGTAGGCAGCTGTTTCCTTAGCCACTTTCGCATTGTCCACCACAATTTCACAGTGGAAGATCTTCTGCTCGATGCGCTCATCGAAGTTGTCGGACACGGCACCAACGAACATGCCCTGCGTCAGGTTGCTGATCTTCGAGGCCGGGATCAGGCTGTCCATTTGCGTGTTGATCGAGGTCGAGACGTCCTGCCGATTGATGGAGACGGACTGCCTTCTTTGCAGGACTTTGCCGAACCTTTCGGAGAGCGTCTTGGCGGTTTCCCCCACCACCTGCCCCGCCAGCAGAGGGTGAGAACCTCCGCCGGCGGGGCGCCGTCATCGTGTTCCGAGGGGCAAATGCGGCCTCAGAGATCAATCGTTACTCCACGCGCACCTTCTCAGCATGGCCGTCAGCAAAGCGGACGAGGTAGATGCCCGTGGGCAGGTCGCTGACCACCGTGAGGCCGACCGGGAGCGACTGCTCGCGGTAGAGGAAGCCCATAGGGGTGTAGAGGCGCACGGATTGGGCACGGTCGACTTGCAGGTAGAGCAACTTGTGGTGCGTCCAGGCGCGGCGGGAGGCATCGCTGACGAGATCGTTGCCTGTCGGGCTGACGCCACCGACGCGGATCTCCAAATTCTGGGTCACGCGCCGCACACGCACCTGCATGAGGCTGTCGGTGATCATCGTGCGCTCAATGCCGCCGCCTTGTTCCGTCCAATTCGGGTGGCTGGCGGTGATGGTGATGTAGCGTAGCGACTGGCCTTTCCGGGCGCGGATGGTGAAGTTGAAGTCGGTGTGGCTGGGGATGACGTTGCGCACCGTGCCGGGCTGCGTCTCCACCGTGGCCGGGGCGTAGAGCTCCACGACGCGTGCGGGGCCATCCCAGCGGTCGTCGCAGAAGTCGACGTAGCAGCGGCGGCTCATGACGCTATCACCGCAGGGGTTCATGACGCGGACACGATAGAAGCCCGAGGAATCGTAGGCCGAGGCGCGATAGATGGAGTCCGTGGCGCCCTTGATGGGTCGGCCGTTGCGATACCATTGGTAAAGCATGTAGCGACCGGTGTGCTTGACGGCCAGCGGGATGTAGATCTTATCGCAGTCGCGGATGTCTTTCAGATCTTCCAGAATGACAGGGATCTCGCGGAAGACAACCTCGCACGTGTCAGAGGTGACCGTCTCCGGCACCGTGTCGGTGATCTGCACGTAGTAGAATCCACTCTCGCGCACAACGAGGAAGGTGTCCGTAGCTCCGGGGATGGCGATCTCGTTGCGGAACCACTGGTAGCGGATGTCCATGCCGCCGCCCTTGACGCGGAGCGTGTCTTCCTCCTCACAGATGTATTTGAACCGCGGCAGGTTCTTGATGAACCACGGGTGAATCCAAATCTTCACGGGGAAGGGGAGCACGCCTTGGTGAGTGCTGGTGGGTATCGGGGCGCTCTTTGCACCACCGAAGTCAGTGGGGCCAAAGAGGGGGCTGAAGTAGTAATTCACCTCGCCCAACTGGTTCGTATCGCGCGGCATAGGTTTCCAGACTGGCCCTTCGGCTGTGTTAGGCACTTGGTGCATCCTTGAGCTGTCCGTGTATAGGTACCCATGGAATCCCTTGCTCAGTATCTGGAGCGAATCCTCTTCGCCGACATAGAGTCTTGGCGGGAAGGGGCCTTTGGCCATGGCCATCGCGATGCTATCAATCTGCAATCCGTCTTTGAACGGTCGGGGCGGGCAGTGGCCGAAGCGGGCGAAGAGGCGTATGGAGGCTTCCACGGTGTCCACCGGATGCTCGATGAGGTACGTAGAGTCTGCCCCCGATGGGCGGTTGTAAATCACGGGGATGGTGCAGGTGACAAGCTTACCCTCGCCTTTCTGCGAATGGTGCTTGTATTCATCAATCGGCAGAGGTACCTTGACGAAGTGCGCGCCGGTTGGGCTGACGCTGTCGTTGGCCGCCGTCACGGTGACGTACTTATCCAGCGGCCAGCTGGGGCATGTGTAATGCACCGAGTCTCCCACCTTGATCGGCTTCGGCAGGCGCAGCAACAGGCAGTCTGCTGTGTCCATGTCGTTCACGAATCCGATGACCCTTTGGAAGTCAAACGTCAGCGTGTCGCGGGTGCGGAACTCATTGAAGGCAACCATCTTCTGCATGGCAAGATTTGTCTCGCCAAAACGGTAGTTATAGGTCACTATGGGGAAGAGGCGCTTTTGATTCGAGCCGCCACCTGCATCGTTGCCGCAGACGTCTGTGCCATTAAAGACCCCAGAGTAAGTGATCCCCGTAAAGTCTGTCCCGCAACCGGCATACATATCCAGTACCAGCGTGTCTCGGCGCATCAGTGAGTCTTCCAGTGCGCCGCTGGGGACGAGGAGGTCGCCGCTGCCAAAGTCCTTCAGGTGGAGTTCAACCCTTTGAGTGTCGGGGTGATCCAACGGAATATTGCTAAGTGCTGTCTCAGTCAGAGAGGAGGCGTTGAGCGATCTCTCCTGCCCATCGTGCCGCAGCTTGGCTGAACCAGACACATACCACTGATGGGGCGGGATGGTGAGCTTCACTGTGGGGTTCTTCACGGCGCCACCGGTATTCATGGCTTCAAAGACAGCATAAACCGTGTAGTGATTCGGGGCTGGACCGTTATGAGCCGGGATAGAATCGCGCTTCGCTGAGATCCAGCCTCTGAGAGAGGCCGGCTTATCCATTGTAATAAAGAAGGTGTCAGCGGCGGAGAAGTTGGCGCTGTCGAGATTCATGGGCTTCGTAAAGTCGGGCCAATCGGCGTTGGGGCCAAAGCCCGTGTAGACGTGCACAGTATCTACCTGATTGCACGTGGCCGTCTCGAAGTTCTTGTAGGTATACGTCATTTGATAGATCTGCGTCTTCGCGATGGATGAATCGACCCCTACCCAGTGGTTGTCCAAGCCCTGACCGTTGTACTCAATGTCCGTATCGATGTTTTTCAGCTTCACGTCCTTGATGGGCCCATCGAAATAGAAATAGAGGTGCGGGATAGACACCGACGATTGTTTCCCCACCTGCAAGGTTGTCGTCTTTATACGGGAGCCTTTGGCGTTCACTGTGTCCGGGCTGGCGGCGACCGTATTCCCCGGGCCGGTATAGATGAAGGTGATGTCACGCGTGTGGCGCGTCACGGTATTGGTCGCGGGATTGCGCCAGACGGAGGTGCGCTTCATAATGCTCTCACCACGTTTGGCGGAGGGGTAAGCCTGAATTTTACCGTAGGAATAGATACGCCAACGGTCGTCCGGGAGGGGCCATTTACCCGACGCCAAAGTGCCTCCTTCGTAGTAAGCTGTGTCGTAAGCAGCTGCGGCCACGGCATAGCGGCGGCGCGTCTTGGTGGACGAGCCGTCAGGAGAAACCGTCACGAGATTCGGTCCCGGCCCCGGGTCTTCACGCTTGACCTGAATGTCCGGGATGAGGTGGTAGCCCTTCGGCATGTCGAACTCGAGCGTATCCAAGTATCGCACCACGCGCGCCTCATTCTTGAAATAAGGAGGAGGGAAATAGATGTAATGGAAGATATCGGTGTAGCCCAGAGATAGACTCGGATTGCCACTACCATTGAAGTCCACCACCGCGTTGCTCGGAAAGCTGTGGTTGAGCCCGTCGTGATACCACCAGTTCAACGAATCGATGGCGTAGGTGCCCATCATCACGGACGCCTTGTCTTTGCCCACAAGGGGGCTCGACGGGGTGGTGCGGACGGACATCTTCGTCTCTATACCCACGGTTCTGTTTATGCCCTTTATAATGGTGAAGGGTGCTTCCACTTCCACTGTATCTCCGTTGCCCAGTGACGTGCCCGGTGTGAAGCGCACCACTCCTTTGTTGTCGTCTCCTTTATTAAACTTCACTGTGCCTATGGGTGATGATATGCCGTTCACCTTGCCTCTGCCCGTAATTTCCATTTGGACGGATGTGTTAAACGATAGCCCAGCGGCCAGCGTGATCGGCATTTCGACCACGGTGTATCCCGTGCTCTGCACTTTGCCCTTCCAATAGAAATGACCTTTGTCACCTTCGATATAGATGTCGTTGCGGATCTCATTGGCTGGCGCCGGGGATGTGGCGTCGTCGGGTATGTGGTTATCGTACGAGTCCTTCCGCCCCACAGTGGTGCGGACGAGGTGGAAGGTGTCAAGCACGATGCCTTCCACCTCACAGAGGTGCGTGACATCCTGATAGACATGCGAGACGCGCTTCATTATTGTGCCGACTTGCCAATTATGGTTAGCCCAATATTCGATCTTGCCACTCTCGTTGGTGGAACCGCATGGCTCCCCCTTATAAGTGACGTGCAGGTAAGCCGCGTGGAGATTGCCCTGGCCGGTGATGGTGAGGTAATTATCCCGATTGTCGGCCGAGGAGGTGTACGTGGAGGAGTAGCTCCCCGATCCGTCCGTATTCAATAGCTCCATACCCGTGATCTTCAAGAAGGGCGGCGTCTTCACATGCAGCTCCACGGGCACCTCGTTCGTGCTGCCCGGAGCCAGGTAGACCGTCTGCGTCTTGGTTTGGGTACCGCGCAGGTTGAGCGACGCGGGCACCTCGCGATAGTGCGGTGAGTTGAGCCAGGGTATCCGCCGCGAAGGCATCGTCTCCATCGTACCCATCTTTCCGTCCGAAGCCATCACGGAGAGCACGTTTGAGGAGAAGCCGTTAATGGTGTTCGTGTGGTAGTTATAGTATACGTTGTTCGTCGTGCTATTGTCGTAGATGTTTCCGTTGATGGTGGGGATCCAAAAAGTGATCGTTTCGCCACCTTGCAGCAGCTGTTGAATGGTCACATGGATCCGTTTCGGTTTGTCTATGGCATAGGACTTCAAGGCTCCGTATCGCTCTCTGAGATAGGGCGCGTTGCTGACCTGTGCAGTCGTTTGGATGCTGCTCGTGGCGACATGTGTGCGTGGATTGCTGCCGATCTGCACATCGATGTTGTCCAGGTCGATGTAGTTATATTCGCCATAGCACCAGAAATCAAATTCGATCTTCTTGGCCGGGCCTCCGGTGTTGAGAAAGACGGTCTTAAGTGTTGTCGGAGTCGAGCCGTCCATATTGATCATGCTATGGTGGACGCTATCATCCGACGAATTGGTGTAGTAGGTATGGAGATGCACCATATGCGGCAGCGTGAGGATGGGGAAGGCGAGTTGCACCGAGCTGCCCGGGTTGGAGGTGCAGGGCGTGCCTGAGGGGAATTGCACCGCGGTCGTGACCCTATGTGTACCTACACCTGTTGAGGCAGCCGTGAAGGTGATGGTCGTGCTGTTCGTGTTGTCAATCTTCTGGGTGCCTCCCAACGTGGCTGAGGTCACATCGAAGGTGTACTGCGTCTTTCCGCCCCCTATGGGTGTCTCCGTGACTGAAACAGACGCGCCATTCACCTGGAAGTCAGAGAGTGTCGTCTGGGCGTCTGGCGTGGTGAAGGTCACCTTGGCCGAAGAGACTTTGTCAGCCGTCGTCGTCTTCAGGTAGTAGGTGATCGTCTTCGTCTCAGTCTGCGAGGCGAAGTTTACAACTGAAGCTTGCGGCGTAAGCGTCAAAGTGGGCCGCACGATGTTGGCTGGCGCATTAATGAACTTATTGCCCAAGCCATCCTTTAAGGTTTCCGTTCCGTCCATTAACTGCACCTTAAAGTTGACCGCCGCAGATTGGGTGCAACTCGGTGCTTTCACCTTGATGTGCACCTCCTTCATCGCGTTGACCGCTAACGTGCCCGATATATTGAGCACTAACTTGCGGTCAGCACCTAAAGCAGGCGTACCAACAAACGAAATGCCGCCATCAACGCCCGCCGCCGATACGAAATCAATACCCGTCGGGAAGGTCACGACGAGCTTAGGATCAGTGATAGGCGCTGCAAAAGCCGCAAAGCGAATCTTCAGCGTGTTTTCGCCTTCCATCGTAACGATGCGGCTGTTGTCGAACTTGGGAAAACCCGATTCCCAAAAGGCTTGTGGCGTCTGTGCCCGGGCGAGTCCACTGCCCGTAAGCAGGATAAGTGCGATGAAGGCCCTGAGTAGGGGCATCGCGTTGGGAGCGTGGCTCCGCATAGTAATTTTCTGTTTCATATCTAATAAAGATGGTTAGTATGCTATTTGGCCGGCAAATGTAGAAACAGATTCCACATTTGGCTCTTTTGAATGCTTTGTGTTTTGATCATCTTAGTCTTAAAGTTTTATACAACTAACAAACGCTCGGGGATGGGGGTAATGTTCACGGAATGGGGAAAAAATAGGCTGCTGGATGCATTGTGTATGGCAATGATCTCCCCCAACCCGTTTCGGATTCGCCCCTTTCGGCAGGGGAAACCCTTGATCCGATGTGTGTTTGACGGATAGATAAGACCGATAGAGGGTCTACAACAGCTCCCAAACGGCCAAAATCGTTTTGGGAAGTGCTTGCGGGGCGCCCCGCAAACATCAAATTCTCAGTTTTAGCGTTTGCGGGGCGCCCCGCAAGCATCAAATTCTCAGTTTTGGCGTTTGCGGGGTGCCCCGCAAGTATCAAATTCTCAGTTTTGGTATTTGCGGGAGTCCCGCAAGCATCAAATTCTCAGTTTTGGCGTTTGCGGGGCGCCCCGCAAGCATCAAATTCTCAGTTTTGGCGTTTGCGGGAGTCCCGCAAGCATCAAATTCTCAGTTTTGGCGTTTGCGGGGTGCCCCGCAAGCATCAAATTCTCAGTTTTAGCGTTTGCGGGATTCCCGCAAGCATCAAATTCTCAGTTTTAGCGTTTGCGGGGCGCCCCGCAAGCATCAAATTCTCAGTTTTGGCGTTTGCGGGGTGCCCCGCAAGTATCAAATTCTCAGTTTTGGTATTTGCGGGAGTCCCGCAAGCATCAAATTCTCAGTTTTGGCGTTTGCGGGGCGCCCCGCAAGCATCAAATTCCCAGTTTTGGCGTTTGCGGGGCGCCCCGCAAGCATCAAATTCTCAGTTTTGGTATTTGCGGGGCACCCCGCAAACCTCAAATTTCCCGTTTTAACCGTTGCGGACTTCCGTAGACATACCACCGACTTTATTCTTACATCGAACTCACGTCATATAACGTCACCATCGCATCCGCAACCTCGCCGCCGAGGGGCGGGTGATGCTTCGTGACGGCGACGCTGAGGTCGCTGAGGTCAGGGCGATAAGCGCGTAGAGCGCACACGATGCGGCCCGCCACATGCTCAATCAGGCGCGAGGGGTGCTCCATCTCAGCCTTCACCAAGGCATAGACCTCGGCATAATTCACCGTGTCCGCCAGCTCATCCGTCTCCGTCGGCGCGAGCGAGGGCAAGGCAAAGCAGACGTCGACAGTGTAGTAGCCACCCACTTGCGCCTCCTGCTCAAAGGCATGTTGTAGGACGTAAGGAACCTCATTCTTACGTCGAACTCACGTTATATGGATGAGGCGGCGGCGGGGAGAAACGGGGGGACGAAAAATGCCGGGTACGCGTGATGGGCCTCCCCATCATGCGTACCCGGCATAATCATTCATTCAATTCGTACCCAGAGCGCCCTGTAGAGGCGCCGGATGATAGCCCAAGGCAAAACCCTGGGTGAGGCGAAACCCCGGCCGCGGGAGGATCAATCATTCAATCCGCCCCGGGCGCGGGTCATCATTCTATTCGCACTTTCTGCACGGTGTGGCCAGCTTTCACGACATAGAGGCCTTGCGGCAGTGCCACAGACGTGTCACCCGCGGGGGCGAACAGGGTGCGGAGGCGTACGCCCAGCAGCGTGTAGATCTCTACGCGCGTAGCTGTCGGGAGCGTGAGATGCAACATGCCGTCGGCCGTGTAGATGCGCGTACCCGAGGCGGCTTCCATGTTGCCGACGGTGGCGAGGACATCCACCTGGCAAGTGGCCGACTTGTTGCTGCCATCGATGGTTTGGGCAGTGATCACGGCCTTGCCTTTGCTGTGGATGTGCACGGCGACGGTGCGACCGGTGACGGGGCCGGAACGGAGCAACTTACCTGAAGGTTCGGGCGCTTCACCGCCTATGGCTACCACGGTGGCCACGCTCGGGTTACTGCTGCTCCACTTCAGGCCGGGGTTGTCCGCGTCGGCGGGCAGCACGACGGCCTTGAGCAGGAAGGACTCGAGGTTGCCGTTGACCGTCACCGCAGTCCGATCCAGCGTCAGGGAGGTGACTGGCTTGGACACTACCCCGGGATTGGGTTTGGGATCGTCGGGCTTGGGATCGTCGGGTTTGGTGCCTTTGGACAGGGTGGTAATCTTTAGCTCGCCGTACCGAGCCTCCTTGCCGGCTTCATCCACCACGCCTACATTAACAATGTACTCGGTGTTTTCCTTGAGGCCTTTGATCTCATACTCGGTGATGTTTTTAGGCATGTCCGCTTCAGAAGAGCTGGTTTCCCACTCTTCCTCAGACGGCAGTCTCCATGCGATCATGTAGCGCAGGTCTTTCTGAGCCGTATGGTCGTCCTTGGCGGGATTCCATTTCAGCTTGATGGTGGAGGCGGTGACGACAGGAGCTCCGGCGTAGCCTTGCGGCTCGGGCGCCTTGTTCCCCTCCTCGGCGCTTTTGGCCGCCTGCGTGACGATGAGCGTGAGAGAGCCCCGCGTGGTGTTGATGACGAGTTTGCCGGTTCGTTCGGCGCCGGGGTTGGCTTTGACATTGAAGGTTACGCTGTGTTGCGTCTTCACCTCCTCAGAGGTGGGAGAGAAGTTTGATATCCAATCACTCATCGTTCCGATGCCGGTGATTCGGAATGCCTTGTCGCAGCTTACCCCCACTTCCTTGGACTGTTGGTTTGCCCCCACTTCCATCTTCTCAGGCGTGAGCTTGATGGCGATAGTGTTCTCGGTGAGGGTGGTGACTTTCTTTGCGCCATACCATACATAGTTACCGGCTTCGTCATACGCCCCTACATTCACCCAGTACGCGGTGCCCGAAGCGAGGCTCTCGAAGGAATACTCCGTGATGTTTTGGGGAAGGCTTGTTAAGGGAGCGCCATCGGGCACACTGGACGTCCATTCTTTATCAGTCACTTTCATCCAAATAAATCGGTAGCGTAGTTTTTCCGTCGGCGTCTTGTTGTCCTTGCCGGGGGTCCATTTCAGCGTGATGGTGGAGGCGGTGACAACAGGATCACCGACGTATGTGCCCTTCTCGGGCGCCTCGGTGTCCTTGCCCCCGGTGGCGGGCGGGGTGGTGACTTCCTTTTCGCCATACCATTTCACATTACCGACGTTGTCCATCACTCTCACATCCACCTTGTATTTCGTATTCTCTTCAAGGTCTGCGATGACCCACTGTGTTGAGCCCCTTGGGACTCTGTCTTCGTCGTAGTAAGACCATTCGCCAGTCCAAGAAGCTTTCTTCCAAGCCACTCTGTAGCGCAGTTTTTCCTGCGGCGTGACATTGTCCGTGGCGGCATTCCATTTCACCCCAATAGTGGTCGGGGAGGTGGCTTTGGGGTACCCGGCTACGTAGCCTTTCGGCTCGGGTGCTTCGGCGTCATTAACAGCCGACGGGGTCGTGAATTCGCGTATGCCATAGGAGGCTCCGCTATTGTTTTTCTCATACAGAATGACCTCCACTTCATAGGTGGTGTTATCCTCGATCCCTTCGACGACGTATGAGAATAGGTTTTCCTGTATGGGGCCGAAATTCCAATTCTGCCCATAGACCTTCTTTCTCCAAGTAACCTGGTAGCGCAGGTCGCTTTGCAGCGTCGTGTAGCCTTTGCCGGGGGTCCATTCCACCCTGATGGCGTGAGGCCCGAGAACAGTGCATCTGTCATTCTTGTAGTTCCCCGGCCTGGGATCTCCATTGCCGTTGACCGGCGGAGTCTTGACGCGGCGCACTCCGTAGTACACAATCACGCCGGAAAATCCCAACACATTCAAATTGATTTCATACTCGGTGTCGGGCTCAAGGTCGGTGATCATGTCTTCTAACACGCCCATTACGCGGCGATTCGGAATACTACTCCACTTGCTTTCTGTCACTTTTCTCCACTCTACCTGATACGCCATATGATTCGGCTTTGTCGTCTTATCCGTGGCCGGCGTCCACTTGACGAGGACGGATGTCGGCGAAATGGCTTTAGGATAGCCAATCACGTAGTCGCCCGGTATGGGCGGCTTCTTGTTTTTCGCTGCTGCTGTTTGCGGCGCCATCGCTCCTGCCAGCCCCGCCACGATGAGCAGCAGAGCGAGGAGCCATCTCGAATGTTTGTTTATTGTTTTCATAATGAGTAAGTGTTTGTGTAGCTCCCTCGTTTGCTGTGGGGGGAGCCGCGGGTTGATATAAATGATGAATAAGTACACGCCCGGCCGGGGGAGTGCGGAGGGGGTAGAGGTAGGGGCGCCGAGGCGTTTACCTCATCCCTTTCCGACCGCAAAGTTCTGGTGGTTTCGACCAAAGAGACATTGCAATTTCAACCAAAATTCTTGCAAAATCGTGCATTCTTCACCTGAGTGCATCTTGCAAAATCGTGCATGGGGGGGTATAAGTGCTTGTAATAGATAGATTTCTACTGACAGGTCTTCCGAGACCCCCAAAATGCAGTGAATTTCGAGCCTCTCCCTCAGGTTGACCCCCAAAATGCAGTGAATTTCGTCCCCCCCCGCTCCTACCCTTCTGGGCTTTGGGGGTATGTGCACCATTCCCCCGCTGCTTACTTTTGGCCCCCGGGGGAGAATGAACCACACACTACCCACCGGGCAGACCTACGGCGACGCCCCTCACAACCCTATAACCCAGGATATGGACAGAGTAATCGATTTAATCAACCACAGCCGCGGCACAGCCTTCTCGTTCGAGATCCTGCCGCCGCTCAAGGGCAACAGCATCCGGAGCGTCTACCGCGTCATAGACAAGCTGCGCGAGTTCGACCCGAAGTACATCAACATCACCTCACACCACGGCGAGGCCGTCGAAGTGCGCGGCGCCGACGGCACCGTGCGCACCGTCAACCTCCGCAAGCGCCCCGGATCAGTAGCCATCGCCTCGGCCATACAAAATCGCTACGGCATCACCGCCGTGCCCCACCTTGTCTGCAAAGGCTTCACCAAAGACGAGACGGAGTACGGGCTCATCGACCTGAACTTCCTCGAGGTCAACAACCTCCTCCTGCTCCGCGGCGACACCAAGCGCCTCCGCGAACCCGACAATCCGGAGCTCTACCACGCCCACGCCACCGACCTGCAACGCCAGGTGAACGACTTCAACCACGGCATTGCCCTCGACGGATCGCCGATCGCTGACATCGAAACACCCTTCTCTTACGGCATGGCCTGCTACCCCGAGATGCACGAAGACGCCCGCTCGATGGACGACGACATCCGCTACGCCAAACTGAAGGTCGAGCAGGGCGCAGAGTACCTCGTCACGCAAATGTTTTTCGACAACGCGAAGTATTACGCCTTCGTCGATCGCATGCGAGCCGAGGGCGTCACGGTGCCCATCATCCCGGGCATCAAGCCGATCGTGCTGCGCAACCAGTTAGAAGTCATCCCCCGCATCTTCCACTGCACCTTCCCGCCCGAATTTGCCGCCGAGCTCGGCCGTTGCCGCACCGACGAAGAGGCCACAGAGGTTGGCGTGGAATGGTGCACCATGCAGTGCCGCGACCTGAAAGCCCACGGCGTCCCCAGCATCCATTTCTACACCCTCATGGCCTCCGACAGCATCCGCCGCGTAGCCCGAGAGATCTATTGAAGGGAAAAACGAAAAATGAAAGGCGAGGGCCGGCGTAGCTGATCATTTTTCGTTTTTAGATTTTAGATTTTAGTTCTCACGTATGTACTTCCACGACATCATCGGTCAAGACGAACTCAAGGCCCGCCTCACCGAGACGGCGCGCCGCGGCATCGTCCCCCACGCCCGCCTCTTCGCAGGTCGTCCGGGCGCCGGCACCTTCCCCCTGGCCCTCGCCTACGCCCGCTACCTCAACTGCACCGACCGCACCGATACCGACGCCTGCGGCCATTGCCGATCCTGCCTCCAATTCAACGAGCTGGCCCACCCCGACCTCCACTTCGTCTTCCCCATCGTCTCCGACAAGAAGCGCAAGAAGACCATCTGCGACGACTACCTCGACGAGTGGCGCACCATGCTCCGCCAGCGCACCTACTTCGACCTCGACCTCTGGCTCGACCACATGGATACCTCCGGCAAGCAAGCCCTCATCTACGCCGAAGAGAGCGACCAGATCATCCGCAAAACTTCCCTCCGCATCTACGAAGCCGAGTATCGCACCCTCCTCGTCTGGATGCCCGAACGCATGCACGCCGCCTGCGCCAACAAGCTCCTCAAACTCATCGAAGAGCCCCCCGCGCGCACCGTCATCCTACTCATCTCCGACGCCCCCGACCGCATCCTCGGCACCATCCTCTCCCGCACCCAACGCCTCGACGTCCGCCCCATCGCTCACGACGCCTTAGCCCACGCCCTCGAGCAACGCAACAGCCTCCCCCCCGACGAAGCCCAACGCATCGCCCACCTCTCCCACGGCGACATGCTCGCCGCCGAACGCCTCCGCAGCGACGACGAACGCCAGCGCCTCTACCTCGAGTTCTTCAAGCGCATCATGCGCAACGCTTGGACGCGCAACGTCCGCGAAATGAAGCTCACCGCCGACGAGCTCGCCGCCCTCACCCGCGAGCAGCAACGCGCCTTCTTGGCATACGCCCAACACATGATCCGCGAAAACTTCGTCCGCCGCTTCCGCGCCGACGACCTCAACTACCTCCGCCCCGACGAAGCCGACTTCTCCGTCCGCTTCTCGCCCTTCGTCAACGAACGCAACGTTTTCGACCTCATGGGCGAGTTCTCCGAAGCCGAACGCCACATTGCCCAAAACGGCAACGCCAAAATGATCTTCTTCGACCTCTCCCTCCGAATCACCGTACTCATTAAAAAAAGATGACCCGACACCCCCTCCTCCCCTGCGCTTTTCTCTTCTTATTACTTCTCACGTCCGCCTGTCAGACCGCCAGCACAGCCTCCAACCCTGACGCCGAGCCTATCGAGATCCACCGCTTCGACCGCGCCCTCCTGGCCTACATCGATGCCGACTCCACCCATGCGCCAGCCCTCGGCGACAGCCTGCGCCACGCCTACCCCGAGATGCTCCGCGTGCTCTCCTTAGCCCTCTTCGAACACCCGGACACGACCGGCGCCCCCCCCCCCTCGACCGCTTAGCCGACTACTACAGCGAGCCCAACCTCCATCGCCTCTACGCCGATGCCGTCAGCCATTACCCCGACCCCACGGTCGACTCCCTCAGCCACACGCTCGGAGCCGCCTTCGCCCGCCTCCGCGCCGACCTGCCCGGCCTCCTCCCCCCCGCCATCTGCTTCCACGTCTCCGGCCTCTACCAAAACGTCCTCGTGGGCGACAGCCTCCTCTCCCTCTCCATCGACAAATACCTCGGCGCCGACTATCCGCTCTACACCGACTTCTTCCCCCCCTACGCCCGTCGCCGCATGACGCCCGCACACGTCGCCCCCGACCTCCTTGCCGCCCACCTCATGTCCGAATACCCCTTCCACGGCAACGAAGCCGTATTGCTCGATCGCATGATCTACGAGGGAGCGCTGCGCTACGCCGTCCTCCGCGCCCTGCCCACCCTGCCCGTCCACACCCTCATGGGTTGGACCCCCGAGGAGCTCAGCGAAGTCGAACACCGCGAGCCCGACCTCTGGCGCCTCATCATCGAGCGCCACGCCCTCTACACCCCCGATCGCACCGCCACCGCGCGTTACTTCCTCGATCGCCCCTCCGACTTCCTCTCCGACAAACTCCCCGGCCGCCTCGGCACATGGATCGGCCTGCGCATCGTCAGCCGCTACATGGATCGCACCCACGCCCCCCTCGACAGCCTGCTCCGCACCACCGACGCCCAGTCCGTCCTCACCGCCTCGAAATACCGCCCGCGGTGAGCTCCCCGGGGGGGCGCTCCACCCCTATCATTCGCCGCCCCCGGCATTCCTCCCCTTCACCGCTGCTACATAAATCAAGAGGATGACGTTCATCAGCAGGGCGTAGAGGATGGCGGGGATGGCCATCACGTCGTTATGGAAGATGAGGGGGCTGGAGGCTACGGCGATGGCTTGCGCCGCGTTCTGCATGCCGACCTCAATGACGACGGTGCGCGTCTCACGACGCTCCAAGTGCATCAGTCGGGAGAGGGCAGCACCGGATGCAACGGCCGTGAGGATCATCAAGGTGATGCAAGCGCCGAGACCCGTGAAGTGGGTCGTGATCGTCGCCCAATGCTGAATGAAGAAGAGGACGGCCAAGAGGATGAGCGCGGGGAAGGCGATGCGCGACAGGTAATGATCGAGGAATGCGGCCATGCCGAGGTACCAACGGCGCACGCAGATGCCCGCTGCAATGGGCAGTAGCATCAGCAGCAGGTTTTGCACGAATAGTCGGCCGACGGGCAGGTGGATGTCCGAGGCTTCGGCTCCGGAGACTCCGACGGCCAACTGCATGATGGGCGGGATGGTGAGGAGGGTGATGACGCTGCTCAGCGCCGTGAGCGTGACGGACAGCGCCACGTCGCCACCGGCCAGCTTAGAGAAGATGTTTGACGAGCTGCCGCCGGGCGAGCAGGCGATGAGCACTAACCCGACGAAGAAGACGGGCGGCAGCGCGAAGGCCATGCCTAAGGCGAAGGCAACGGCTGGTAAAACGACAATCTGCCCCACCAATCCGACGGCCACAGCGCGCGGCCGACGGCGGAAGAGCAGAAAGTCGGCGGGCCGAAGCGTCAGCCCGAGGTCGAACATAAGTAAGGTGAGGATCGGCAGGACGATCAGTACCGGGTTCATAGCGTCACCTCACCGATCAATGAGTAACGCATATGTTCCCGTATCTCCTTCGGCGTCAGCTCCTGCCCGAGCAGGAACATGAGCTTGGCCACGGCGCACTCCGAGGTGCTGTCGTAGCCGCTCAGCACGCCACACTCAAGCAACTTACGCCCCACCTCGTAGCGGTGCATCTCCACGCATCCGCCGGTGCATTGCGTCACATTGACCACGATGATGCCGCGCTCTGTGGCCTCGCGGAATTGCTTCAGGAACCACTCCGCGGTGGGCGCATTGCCGCTGCCGAAGGTCTCCAAGACGACGCCGCGCAGGCCGGGTGTGTGGAGCACGGAGGAGACGACGGCCTCGGTGATGCCGGGGAAGAGCTTGAGGATGACGACGTTTCTATCGCAGGCGTAATGCGGCTTGAGCGGGCGGACGAGCTGCGGGCGATAGATGAGTTGCGCGTCGTAGCGGATGGTGACGCCAGCACGCGCCAGGGGGGGATAGTTGAAGGAGTGGAAGGCGTTGAAGTCGTCGGCGTTAATCTTCGAGGTGCGATTGCCGCGCATGAGCAGGTTCTCGAAGAAGATGCAGACTTCGGGCACGACGGGCTTGCCCGAGCCATCCTTTGCGGCGGCGATCTCGACGGCGGTGATGAGGTTCTCCTTGCCATCGGTCCTGAGCATGTTGATGGGTAGCTGCGAGCCGGTCAGGATGACGGGCTTGTTGAGGTTCTCGAGCATGAAGCTGAGGGCCGAGGCGGTGAAGGCCATCGTGTCCGTGCCGTGGAGGACGACGAAGCCGTCGTAGGCGTCATAGTTGTCGGCAATGAGGCGGACGATCTCGGCCCACGAGTCGGGCCCGATGTCGGATGAGTCCATCGGCGGATCGAAGGAGCGGCAGGCCGTCTTATGGCCCAGGCGCTTCAGTTCGGGGATGTGCTCCTGAATGTGCCGGAAGTTGAAGGGCTCTAAGGCGCCCGTTTCGGCGTTCTGCACCATGCCGATGGTGCCGCCGGTGTAGATCAAAAGGACGGATGATTTGCTCATGGATGCCATGTCGCGCTGTGGTTATCAAATAGGAATGACGAGCAGGGGCGTGTTGCCGTGGAAGATCATCTTGCGGGCGATGCTGGGGTTGAAGATGCGTGTGATCATGCTGCGGCGATAGGTGCTACAGGCGATCATGTCGATGCGCTTCTCTTCGACAAAGGCCTGGATGGCGTCGAGCAGGTCGCCGTCATGCAGCACGGTGTGCTCGATGTCGAGGCCCGGATGCTGCTTGGTGAGGTACTCGTCCATGCCGGCCAAGCGGATCTCGTTCCACTCGTTGCGGCTGGTGGAGATGTTGAAGAGCTCGATCTGCACGGGGTATTCCTTGAAGAAGGCGACGAAGCGGCTGAAGGCTTCGATGTCGCGCTTGTTGAACGATGTGGCGAAGGCTACGCGGCGGCACTCGCTGAGGTCGCTGTAGGGCACATGCTCCGGGATGGCCAGGAGCGGCGTCTCTGTCTGCTCGATCACCTCGCCCGTGACGCTGCCGATCAGGTCGATGTTCTTCTGGTTCTTGCCGCGCGTGCCCATGACGATGAGCGTAGGGCGATACTCCTTGGCATACTCTAAGATCTCCTCCTCGGGCACGCCCTCCTTGAGGATGTAGTTGTACTTCACGCGTGGCCACTCGCCGCTCTCCATCTTGCGATTGATCAGTGTGCACATGTTTTCGATGTCGGTCTGGACGCGCTTGTAGACGGCGTGGATGGACTCGTTGCCGGCTGCCCCGGTGACGATCGGGTCGCGGGTGGCGAAGGGCAGCGCCGAGGGGATGTAGGCGCTGAAGTAGGCATGCAGCAGCATGACTTCGGCGTCGATGCGGGCGGCATGGCGGAAGCCCGTCTCGCAGGCCTTGATGGAGTAATCCGAAAAGTCGATGGGGATGAGCACCTTCTTCGGCGCGTTCTCCTCCTCCGGGTTCGGCTCGTCGGCCTGTTCTTTGAGCCATTGCGTGTCTTCGATGATGCGCAGCGCGTGGGGCAGGTCGCTCTCGTTGATCCGCACCCGCACGCCGGCCGAGATGACGGGCTGAATCTGGTTCACGTTGTGGATGTACGCCTCGATGCCCTCGGCCTCGAGCAGCGTTTTCAGGATTTGGGCCTTTTCATACGTATGAATGGCCAGGGTAACTAATTGCTTTTCCATGTCTATGGTTCTCCTGTTGTTAGGGTTTATTCTGTATTAAAAATGATCATGCAAGCCTTGCGCTATGTCCCTCAGAGTCTCCGAAATGATTGCTCAAGCCTTGCGTGGTGTTTTCGGAGTCTCCGAAATGATCACTCAAGCCTTGCGTGGTGTCCTCAGAGTCTCCGAAATGATCACTCAAGCCTTGCATGGTGTTTTCGGAGTCTCCGAAATGATCACTCAGGCCTTGCGTGGTGTTTTCATAGTCTCCGAAATGATCACTCAAGCCTTGCATGGTGTTTTCATAGTCTCTGAAACGACCACTCAGGCCTTGCACAGTGTTTTCGGAGTCTCCGAAATGATCACTCAGGCCTGCATAATGTTTTCATAGTCTCTGAAACGATCACTCAAGCCTTGCACAGTGTTTTCGGAGTCTCCGAAATGATCGCTCAGGCCTTGCACAGTGTTTTCGGAGTCTTTTACGCTCTAATTAAGAGGCAATGATTAATGATCAATGATTACCCCGGAGGCACGGGGCAGCATGGCACCGCCCCGACCATTAATCATTGATAATTAATAATTGACCATTACTTATAGTCGAACAGAAGGGTGAAAAAAAGATCCCGGACATCGTGCTGGCCAGCTTGGTTGTCCGGGATCTCATCGTTTCGATCTCTCGTATATGTGTGTATGCGCTTACCTGAGGGTGGTCTCTGCGTTGTCGCTATTACACCCGCTGTGCCCCGAGGATGTCGAGGGCGCGATCCAGAATGGCCGTATCGTCGAGCATGACGATGCCGCCGTCGGGACCCGGCTCGATGTGCAGACCGCAACTCTTGCCGTCTTTGTAATTCTCACCACCGAAGTAGTTACGTACGGTCTCCACCGTCAGGCCGAGGTCTTCGGCGATGCGGTGAATGGTGCCATCAGGCAAGCGGTCCTTGATCGACCGGAGTTTGTTGAATGTGATTGTTCGTGTCATGGTTCGTTTCTCTTGTTTATTAATCAATACTTATGTGTGAATTAATGCCCCGAAAATAGGGGTGATAATCAATGTTGACAAATCCCCCCGCGGCTCTATTTGTTCTGAAGGCGGTTCAGGATCTCTTGGATCTTCTCGTAGGTGGTCAGGCGGGTGGGGACGAGGGGCAGGCGCAAGCGGTTCTCGATGAAGCCCATCATGTTGAGCATGCTCTTGACGCCGGCCGGGTTGCCATCGACAAAGAGCAGGTCAAAGAGCTCCATGAAGCGCGAATGGATGATGCGGGCGTTGTCGTAATCGCCCTCGAGGGCGAGGCGCACCATGCGGCCGAACTCGCGGGGGAAGGCGTTGCCGATGACGGAGATGACGCCCACGGCGCCGAGCGCAATGAGGGGGTAGGTGATGCCGTCGTCGCCGGAGATGACGTGGAAGTCAGCGGGCTTGTTTTTGATGATGTCGTTCATCTGCTTGATGTTCCCCGAGGCTTCTTTCACGGCAACGATGTTGCGGAAGGTGCGCGCCAGGCGCAGGGTCGTCTCGGCCGTCATGTTCATGCCCGTGCGCCCGGGCACGTTGTAGAGGACGATGGGGCGCGTGGTGGCGTCGGCGATGGCTTCGTAGTGGCGGAAGATGCCTTCCTGCGAGGGCTTGTTGTAGTATGGAACAACGGAGAGGATGGCGTCCACGCCTTGCAGGTCGATCTGCCGAAGGGTATCCACCACGGCGCGTGTGCAATTGCCCCCCACGCCCAAAACGACGGGGATACGGCGTCGCACTTGCGTCACGACCCGCCGCTTGATTTCTTCTTTTTCATGCTCCGTCAGGGTGGGCGTCTCGGCCGTCGTACCGAGCACGACGAGGTAATCTGCGCCATTCCCGACCTGATATTCCACGAGCTTCATGAGCGCCTCATAGTCCACACTGCCGTCAGCCTTAAATGGGGTGACGAGCGCGATGCCCATGCCTTTCAAATCAATCAGCGCCATATAGGTTTACGTCCTTTCTTTTTTCCGAACGGGGGTCACTTCGCCGGATTGTTAGCGGCTGCTGCCGACGATCGGATGGCTTGCATATAGACCATGATTTGGCGAAAAAGGAAGGGGATGTCGTGCACACCGTCTTTCATCACAATAGAGAGGTCGAAGAGGTTTGCGCCCTGCTCGTACTTGGCTCCGACCTTGAACGCGGAGGGTTGTTGCAGCATGAGGTAACGCATGACGGGCACCTCCTCGCTTGTGAGGTCGATCAGCACATCGACTGAGAGGTTGTTGAGCTGCGTGCGCATGTTCTTGTCCGGGAAGCCCCACACGTTGACGTCCTTCCCTTCCTCGACGGGCAGGAAGGCGTAGTCCCAAATCGGGGTGTCCTCGTCCTTGCGGGTGTAGACGCAGACGTGCACCGTCTTGCCCTTCTTTTTCAATATATCGATGCACGGTTCTACTGCCTTCCAATCTCTGGCCTCACACATGATGAGGACGTAGCGGACATCGTCCATCGAGCGATAGCAGTGCGTGCGTGTCGCGGCCTCTTTGGCCAGCGAGCGGATCTTCTTGTTCAAAAAGTATGTTGTAAGAATCATTCCCCAATCAGTTTTAAGAATTCGTCTTCATTGATGAGTTTCACTCCCAACTTTTCAGCTTTGGAGCGTTTGGCCGGCCCCATGTTTTCGCCCGCCAGCAGGTAGTCCGTCTTGCCAGAGATGGCTGAGGCGTTCTTGCCCCCGTGGCGTTCAATCATGGCCTTGTATTCGTCGCGCGAATGGTGCGCAAAGGTGCCGCTGATGACGAGCGTCAAGCCCTTCAATACATCTGACCGCGCGCCCACCTGATCACTTTCTCTGAGCGCCATCTGTAGGCCATAAGCCCTCAGTCGCTCCACCATCGTCCGGTTGCGCTCATCAGCAAAGAAGCCGATTACGCTCCGGGCAATCTTTTCCCCGATCTCGTCCGTCTCCACCAGCTCCTCGGCCGGCGCCTGCATCAGCGTATCGATCGAGGGGTATGCCAAGGCCAACCGAGCAGCCACACTCTCGCCCACGCCACGGATACCAAGGCCGAAGAGCACCCGCGCATAAGGCACCTGTTTGGATGCCTCCAAGCTGTCGCAATAGTTCCTCGCGCTCTTGTCAGCAAAGCGATCGAGGCGCAGCAGATCGGCCTCGCTCACGGCGTAGAGGTCGGCTGCGTTACGCACAAGCCCCGCATCGTAAAGCGCCTCCACCGTCTCGGGGCCGATGTTGATGTTCATTGCCCTACGGCTGACGAAGTGCACAATCCGACCCTTCACCTGCGGCGGACAGCCCCACTCGTTCGGGCAGTAATGTGCTGCCTCGCCCTCGACACGCACAAGCGGCGTGTTGCACTCGGGGCATCGGCTAATAAACACGATCGGCTCGCCCACCACCGCTTCCGACCGATCCACACCCACGATCTTGGGGATGATCTCGCCTCCTTTCTCCACGTAGACGCGGCAACCGAGATGCAAGTTGAGCCCCGACATGATGCTGGCATTGTGGAGCGTGGCGCGGCGGACGGTCGTGCCGGCCAGCAAGACCGGCTCTAAGTTGGCCACCGGCGTCACCACCCCCGTGCGCCCCACTTGGTAAGCAACGGACACGAGGCGCGTCTCGGCGCGCTCGGCTTGGAACTTATACGCAATGGCCCACCGCGGGCTCTTGGCTGTCGAGCCGAGCGCGCGCTGCTGGCGGAGTGCGTTTACCTTGAGCACGATGCCGTCCGTAGCCACGGGCAGACGGTGCCGCTCCGTGTCCCACCGTGTGATGTAAGCCATGATTTCGTCTAAGCTGTGGCAAAGGCACATGGCGTCAGACGTCTTGAGCCCCCATGTGCGCGCCGCCTGCATGTTGTCGTAATGATTGTCGGCGGGCAGGTCCTCACCTAACATATAATAAAGGTATGCGTCGAGGCGCCGCGAGGCCACGATGCGGGGGTTCTGCAACTTGAGCGTACCCGACGCGGCATTGCGTGGGTTGGCAAAGAGCGGTTCCTCTTGCGCCTCGCGTTCCCGGTTGATGCGCTCGAATTCAGGCCACGGCAGCAACACTTCGCCGCGCATTTCCAGTCGCTCGGGCCAGCCCTCGCCGCGCAGCCTGAGGGGGATGGAGCGGATGGTGCGCACGTTGGCCGTCACGTCGTCGCCCCGAACGCCATCACCGCGCGTCACGGCTTCCGTCAGCCGCCCCTGCTCGTAAATGAGCGAGATGGATGTGCCATCGAACTTCAGCTCTGCCACTACCTCAAACGGCTCGCCCAGCGTCCGGGCCACACGCTCGTAGAACTCCCGCACGTCGTCTTCGGAGTACGTGTTCCCGAGCGAAAGCATCGGGTATCGGTGCATCACCTGCGCGAACCCCTCCGTCAGGTCGCTACCCACCCGCTGCGTGGGCGATGCGGGGTCGGCCAGCTCCGGGTGTTCGGCTTCGAGGCGTTGCAGCTGGTGCATCTTCTCGTCGTACTCCCGGTCAGAGATCGTCGGCGTGGAGAGCACGTAATATGCATGGTTGTGCTTCTCTAATTCCTCCCTCAGCGCGGTGATTCTGTTCTCTATGTCGTTCATGATTTACTCAAAAACCTTTATCGGACGCAAAAATAAACAGCCATCTGATTTCCCGCGGTACCCAGCGCGGCCTGCGCAAACGTCTCGGTAAATGCCGCGGTACTTGCGCAGCTTGCGCAAACGTCCCGGTAAATGCCGTGGTATTTGCGCGGCCTGCGCAAACGTCTCGGCAAATGCCGCGGTACCCAGCGCGGCCTCCCGCAAACGTCTCGGCAAATGCCGCGGAACTTGCTGGGGCTCCCGCAAACGCCCATCCGTTTTCCGCGCCAGCGGAGCCATTAATTATCCCACGCGGGATCGTAGACGAGGAGCTTGGGGGTGTTGGGGGAGAGGCCGATGTAGATGAGATCGTTGATGGCATACATGCAGTGGATGCCGTGGAAGGTGCTGGGCAGCTTGGCGCGGCGCGTCCAGGTGTGCGTCGTCGGCTCGTACTCGATGAGGTTAAAGGCTTCGTCGATGAGGTAGAGCTTGTTGTGGCTGGAGGCACCGGCCAGAATGCCGCCTTCGGCCAGGGAGCAGTAGGTGTCGAGCGTCCAAGTGTGCATGTCGATGGTGCGCCAGAGGTTGCGGTTGAAGGTGCCGTCGGGGCTGCGGCCGAGGCCCGCGTAGATGGAGGTGCCGGCTGCGAGGGCGACACCGCCATAGTGGCGCGCGGGGAAGTCGGGCTGGCGCACCCAAGTGGAGGCTGCGATGTGGTAACACCAGACGTGGTTAGTGGCCGTGTCGCCGCGGCCACCGATGAGGTAGAGGCGGTCGTTGAGGGCGACACCGAGAGAGAGGCAGAGGGAGTCGGGCGCGGGGGTGAGGGTGAACCAGGTGTTGCCGGCCACATCGTAGCGATAGAAGCGGTTGTTGGTCTTATGGTTCACATCGATGCCGCCAAAGACGTAGGCCGAGCCGCCGTGCGTGATGGCCGTCTGCCACTTGAGGGGGCCTGAGGGGCAGGCCAGCATCTGTCGCCATTGGTGAGAGGCGGTGTTGTAGAAGTAGAGGTCGGCGGTGTAGTAAGGGCCGATGTCGCCGCCGAGCAGGTAGGCGCGATCGCCGAAGGTGAAGCAGGTGGGGGTGCCTTGCACACGGGGTGAGCCGGGGAATTCTCGCTCCTCGGTGGTGAAAATGGGGGGCATCTTCTGGGTGATTGGCTCACCGTACGACGTGCCTTCGGAGTTCGTGGCGAAGGCGCGGATGTAGTAGGTGCGCCCCCCTTTGAGCCCGGCCACGCGCCCAGTAAAGTTGCCCGCCGGGCCGATGGAGCAAGTGATGTATTCGTCTGTTGAGGTGTTGGGGTACTCGTTCGTCAGCGACCAGCAGACGCCGCAGGAGGTGACGGGGCTTTCGCCCGCAGCGACGAGGTGCCCGCCCAGCGTGGCGCTGCCCTTCGCGAGGTTCGTCGGGGTGAGGGTGGTGAGGGTCGGCAGGTTGCTGAGGGTCGTGAAGGAATCCTGGGCGCTGTAGGTGTAGCCGTAGAGCCTATTCATGGCGTAAGCGCGGACGTAATACTTACGGTTCGGCTCTAAGGGGCTGCATTCGCCGCCGAAGCCGCCCGTACCGCTGCCGATCGTCACGTAGGGCGAGGTGAGGATCGAGGGGTTGGGCCGCGTGCTCCAGCAGAATCCGCGCTCCACCACGGGCGCGTCGCCGGCATCGATGACGGTGGCCGAGAGGGCGGCCGAGGTGTAGCCCACGCCCATGACGTCTAACCGGGAGATGGTGGGGCGACCGTCGGAGGTGGTGAAGGTGCGGCGGGTGTCGGCGCCGGTGTAGGTTCCGAAGCGGTTGCGGACGAAGGCCTCCACATAGTAGGTGGTGGCGGCCTTGAGGCCTTTCAGCGGGCAGAGGAAGGAGTCAGCCTCGGAGGTACTGAGGACGGAGTCCCTCGGACTCATGTCGGGCGAGGTGGAGAAGTAGACGCCACGCGCCAGTATGTCGCCCTCGCCCGGGGTCTCGATGCGTCCGCCGCAGAGGGCGCTCTCGGCGTGTGTGCTGTCGGCGATGAAGAGGGTGCGCACTAATCCCAGCCCAGTGCTCGTCTGCACCTTGCGCTCCTCGCCATAGGCCACGCCCTTGGCGTTGCGGGCGTAGGGACGGATGTAGTAGCTGCGGCCGTTGACGAGACCTTCGACGGTGCCTTGGTATTCCCCGATGCCGCTACCGAAGGTTTTGGCGTGGTGGTCTACGGTGGGGTGCTGGCTCTCCGACCAGCAGAAGCCTCGCTCGGTGACGCGTGCGCCGTTGGCTCGCGCCACACTGGCAGTCAGCGTAACGGACGAGGCGGTGAGGGCGTTGATGGTTACTGTCTCGCCCATGAGCGGGATGCGGGCGTTTTGTATGCCGGGCTCCACCTCCGGGTCGTCGATGCAGGCCACGGGGAGGGTGAGGAGGAAGAGAAAGGGGACGAGGTAAAAGAGGGGGGATTTATGGTTCATGGGGAATCCGCGTATTGTTATTCAAAAGATCATGCCCACACCGAAGCCGGGGTAGACGTATTGGAAATTGAGCAAGCCACATTCAACGGTTGCGTAGAAGCGGTTGCGGGGGAAGAAGTACGTGGCGCCAAGATCCACCTTGAGGCCCTTCTCTGAGGCGTCGAGGTCTTTGGCCCACGCCGTCTCGCGGATGTAGCCGGTGTTGTCGGCTATGCCATATTGGCGGATCAGGTTGCGCTGCCAGTAGCCAGCGCCGACGGAGAGGTAGGCGTCGGGCAAGGCACGGATCAGGAGGCCTACGGAAGCCATCATCACGTTGGCCTGTCGGCTGCCCGTGTAGCCGTAGTAACCCGTGAGGCCCTCGATCGTGAAGTGCCCACCGGCCGTGCGACACGTCTCGGTGTGGCTGCGGAAGGAGAAGTTCGTCTGTGCCTCGGCGTACCACCCTAACCTACCCGCGACGCCGCCTGCGCGTATGCCGAAAGGTGCGAGCACCGAAGCTTGATAACCGAAGAAGAAACGCATCGGCGTGTATGGCGTGCGGGGCGCCTCATCTATGCCGTAGACCGTGCGCCGCACCGACTCCAATTGGCGCCGCCAATATTCGGCTGTCACGGGGTTCTCCGCCGTGCCGATGCCGCGGGAGTAGTAGAGGATGAGCTTCTGAATGGCCAGCGTGTCGCGTTCCGTGGCCCACTCGCCAAGGCAATTGAGACATTTGTTCATCACCGTGCGCATGGAGAGGTGCATCGACTCGTCTTCGAGCCAGATGGTCGTCAAGCGGTCGATGCTGTAGCGGTCGCATTCGGTGAATACGCCCTCTTCGAACCACATTTTGGCGTCGCGATAGTCCTTACGCTCGAGGGCCTCGTCGCCCTTGCGATTGTATTCGGTCTGTCGCTGAGCCTGGGTGCACCAAGGCTGGCAGCACGCGAGCATCAGCAACAGTATTCCCGTCCACTTCTTCATGTATGATCTTCTTCTTATGCGTCAATAAGTAGTAAGCCCACGCGCCACCATTGCTCCGCTGGTATTGTAGATGTCGTAGAGGTGATCCTCGCGCTCGAAGGCGCGCCCGTTTTCTGACCGGCCCACGCTGAGGTAGATGCAACGGATGCGCTCGATGCCACGGGCGTCGATGGCGCCGTAGCGGCCGTTCTGCTTCTTGCGGACGATGGTGTAGTTGCCGAAGGGCATGCCCGGCTCGTAGAGGGCTCTGCGCGCGCGGACGCTCTCTTCCTCCATGCGGTCGTCGCAGGCGAGGGCGAGGCGGATCACTTCTTCGGTGACTTTGATCTCTTTCGCCCGCATGAGGTCGGCCTTGGCCTCGGCGTAGGCTCCGCGATCCATCTTCGCTCGGCCAGAGGCGATCAGGGCGGTGTAGCGCGTGTTGGCGGCGTCGGCGGTTTCTTCGCTTTTCGGACTCTTCTCCGGGGCGTCGGGTTTCGCTTCCTCGGCTTTCTTCTCTGCTTTATGCTTTTCCTCGGCTTCGCGTTTACGCTCCTTCTCGGTGGCCGGGCGTGTGGGTGCTTCGTCCGTTGGCTGCGCGAAGGCTGTGCGATCGGCGCCGGGCTCTCCCGGTGCGGCCTGCTCAGCTACGGGCGCCGCGATGGATGCGGGCTGACGGTTTCCACCGATCAAATACGACGCTGCCCAGCCGATCAGCAGGGAGGCGCAGATGAGCAGCGGCACTAACATGCGGCGGCGACTCTTCCGGATGGGCTTCGCCGGCGGCTCTCCCGATGGCGGCGTGATGAGGGTGGTCGCTTCGGCGTCGTCCGTCAGCAGCTGGGTGCATTCGTCGTCGGTGGCTGTGGGCGCCGGCGTGGGGTGGGCTTCGGTGGGTATGGGGTGGTCTTCTTTTTCGGGATAGGGGGGGATGTCGAGGTCGTTCAGCAGGGCGCGGACGGAGGGGTAGCGGTCGGCGGGATCTACCTGAAGGGCTTTCAGGATGGCGTGTTCCGTCTTGGGTGTGATGTCGGCGTTGAGCTCGGATGGCTTCACGAGGGGCTTGGTGACGCGCAGGATGGATTCGGGCGGCACGCAGCCGGTGAGCAGATTGTAGAGTGTGGCGCCGAGGGCGTATATGTCTGGCCGGGGCGAGAAGCCGGCGAGGCCGTCGCTGTCGTATTGCTCGATGGAGGCGAAGCCTTTGGAGAGGGTTAGGGTGGTGGTACTTGTGGCTTGGTCGCCGATGTCGTAGCGCTTGCTCACGCCGAAGTCGATCAGGCGGGCGTCGTCGTGGGCATCGATGAGGATGTTGCCGGGCTTGATGTCGAGGTGGAGGATGCTTTTGCCGTGGACGAACTCGAGGGCGCGTCCGATTTGGCCGATGTATTTCAGGGCGCGCTGTTCGGGCAGCCGCTCGCAGCCTTCGAGGATGGACTTGAGCGACTGGCCGTCGATGCGCTCCATGGCGATGTAGGCGGTATTGTTTTCCTCGAAGACTTCGAGGACGTTGACGATGTAGGGGTGGTGTACTTCGGAGAGGATCCGGGCTTCTTCGATCTGCTTCTCGCGGAACTTATCGAAGAGCATGCGCCCCGTCTCGGAATGGACGCGCACCTGCATGGTGGCGGGATCTCGGTAGCAGTAATCCTTGAAGAAATATTCCTTGATGCAAACCGGCACGGCTGTTTTCACGGCGCCCAGCTCACCTTTGACTTCGGTGTTCCACACGCCCGAGTAAGTGATTCCGAATCCGCCCTGTCCGATGACTTCCGTCAGGCCATACTTCCCGTTTTGTAAGCAATATCCTTTCGGTAAATACATATACTGAATTAATCAGATTTACAGGGGCAAAGGTAAACAGCAAAGTAAAAGTCGGATGGCGGCCGGGGGTGGTCGGGGGGTGGATATGTCCGCGGGGGATGGATGGCCACGGTGTGCGCCCCCCGGATAAATGCTGAAAAAGCCCGAGGCGATGTGCCCCGGGCTCTTTTCTTTTCATGCGATGTGGTTTTTCGCCCTTTGTCAGAAGGTTTTGATGTCGTAAGCCAGGGAGAGCTGGAAGGCGCGCTTGCGCGACAGGTGGGGGATGAAGCGCTTGTCGGAGGTTTTGAACTCGTGGACGTAGCGGGCGGTGAGGGAGAGCCCGCACGGCATCCGATAGCCGAGGCCGACGACGCCCGAGAGGTCGAGGTCGGTGGCTTGGTGGCTTTTGTCGGAGAAGTGGCCCTTGAGCCACCCGGCCGTGAAGTCGTAGTTGGCGCGCTCGCCTAAGCGGATGCCCATCTGCGGCCCGAGTTCGGCGAAGAGCCCCGTGCCGGGCAGGGTGGCGCGGAGGAGTAGCGGCAGGGTCAGGTAGTGCAGGCGGGTGTTGATCTCTGTGTCAACGAGGGTCGCCCCATTGTAGCGCATCACCGGCATCTCGAGCTTGTAGCCCACCATGGAGTAGAGCAGCTCGGCCTGCGCGCCCAGCACGGGCGTGAAGTCGTAGCGCGCGTAACCCCCGGCGTGCGCCCCGAGCAGGTATTTGGGGTCTAAGCTGACGGCGCGGAGCTGGCCCCCCTCCTCCGTTAGCCTCATCAGCTCTACGTTGCTAATGGTCGAGAGGTTTAGGCCGGCCTTGGCGCCGATCGTGACCTGTGCCCGGGCCTGCGTCAGCGCGAAGGCTGCGCAGGCAAGAAGAATAATCATACGTCTCATATTTCTATTGCTATTAAGATTTACGACTGATGAAACGGGGGCTGCGGCAGGGTTATTGCGAGTGGCGCGTCGCGAGGCTCGGAAGGCTCCGTTGCGGCGGGGGAATCATAAATCCGGAGTATCCGGGGTTATTATTTCCAACAGCAATATTAAATCCGGAGTGTCCAGATTTGTTATTTCCAACGGCAATATTAAATCCGGAGTGTCCAGATTTGTTATTTCCAACAGCAATATTAAATCCGGAGTATCCAGATTTGTTATTTCCAACAGCAATATTAAATCCGGAGTGTCCGGGGTTATTATTGCCTGAGACAATATTAAATTTGGAGTGTCCGGATTTATTATTGCTCCAGACAATATTAAATTTGGAGTATCCGGATTTATTATTGCTTCAGACAATATTAAATTTGGAGTGTCCGCGGTTATTATTGCTTCGGACAATGATAGAGAATGGGCGTGCCGCCGCCGCCCGGCGGTCATTCATCCTTAATCAGAGGCCATCAATCACCCCTCCCCCCTCCCCCACGCGCCTATCGGCAGTTGCGTATCGCATGGAATCGCCCACTTTTGGGCGCTTTTTTTGTAACACATGGATATCAAAGACCTACAAACCCTCTACGCAGCCCACCCGCAGATCGGCGCCGTGGCTGCGCTCGTCAAGCGGGGCGATGCGCGCGACGTGCTCCTGGCCGGGCTCCACGGATCGAGCCGCGCGGTCTGCACTGCGGCGCTCTTTGGCCGGCTCGGTGGGTGCCTGCTCTGCCTGATGAACGACCTTGAGGAGGCCGGCTATTTCTACAACGACCTCGTGCAGCTCGCGGGCGAGGGGCGCGTCAGCTTCTTCCCCTCGGCTTACCAGCGCGACATTAAATACGGCCATACGGATGCGGCCAACGAGGTGCTCCGCACGGAGGCACTCGCGGCCCTGCAAGCTGCCAACCCGGAGCTCATCATCGTCAGCTACCCCGACGCCGTGGCCGAGCGCGTCCCCGCGCGCAGCACCTTGCAGAAGAACACCCTCGAGCTGCACACGGGCGAGGGGGTCGATCCGCTGTTCGTCTCCGACGTCTTGGACACGTACGGCTTCACGCAGACGGACTACGTCTACGAGCCCGGGCAGTACGCCGTCCGGGGCAGCATCATGGACATCTTCTCCTACTCCAACGAGCGGCCGTACCGCGTCGACTTCTTCGGCAGCGAGATTGAGTCCATCCGCACCTTCGACGTGGAGACGCAGCTCTCGCAAGACAAGCTAACGGCCATCTGCATCATCCCCGAGATAAGCCGTTATGGCCACGCCGACAGTTCCCTCCTGGAGCTCCTGCCGCGAGGCACCGCCGTGGTGATGAGCGACGCCGCATGGTGCCGCCAGCGCATCGCCGCCCTGTGGGATGAGGAGCCCGTAAACAAAGACGACGAGGGCTTTGCCGACCGCGAAGCCATGCGCCGCAAGCTGATCCAGGCGGAGAGCTTCGCCCACGCCCTCGAGCCCCTCACACGCCTGCACTTCCAAGCCCGCGCCGAAGACGCCGCCGCCATCGTCCGCTTCGACACCGCCCCTCAGCCCCTCTTCCAAAAGAACTTCGACCTCGTCAGCCAATCCTTCCGCCAATACCTCAGCGAGGGCTACACCATCTACCTGCTCACCGACAGCGAGAAGCAGGCTGAACGCATCCGCGACATCTTCAAAGACCGCGGCGACGACATCGCCTTCACCCCCGTCAATCGCACCCTCCACGAGGGCTTCACTGACCACACCCTTCGCAGCTGCTTCTTCACCGACCACCAGATCTTCGGCCGCTTCCATAAGTATAACCTCCGGAGCGACCGCGCACGCAGCGGCAAGATGGCCCTCACCCTGAAGGAGCTCAACCAGTTCACCCCCGGCGACTTCATCGTACACATCGACCACGGCGTGGGCCGCTTCGGCGGGCTGGTCCGCACCGAGGTGAACGGCCACCTGCAAGAAGCCGTCAAGCTCATCTATCGCAACAACGACATCCTCTTCGTCAGCATCCATGCCCTCCACAAACTCTCGAAATACAAAGGCAAAGACGGCGAAGCACCCGCCCTGAACAAGCTCGGAAGCGGCACGTGGGAGAAGCTCAAAGACCGCACCAAGAAGAAGGTCAAAGACATCGCCCGCGACCTGATCCGCCTCTACGCCACCCGCCGCCAGCAGAAGGGCTTCGCCTTCAGCCCCGACAGCTTTATGCAAGACGAACTGGAGGCGAGCTTCATCTACGAAGACACACCAGACCAGATGCGGGCCACGGCCGAAGTGAAGGCCGATATGGAGCGGGAGCGCCCGATGGATCGCCTCGTCTGCGGCGACGTAGGCTTCGGCAAGACGGAGGTGGCCATGCGCGCCGCCTTCAAGGCCGTGGCCGACAACAAACAGGTGGCCGTCCTCGTGCCCACCACCGTGCTCGCCTTCCAGCACTACCGCACCTTCTGCAAACGCCTCAAAGACTTCCCCTGCACCATCGACTACATCAGCCGCGCACGCTCCACCAGCGAGATCAAAGCCATCCTCCGGCGCCTCGCCTCGGGCGAGCTCAACATCCTCATCGGCACCCACCGCATCGTCGGCCGCGACGTCCGGTTCAAGGATCTCGGCCTACTCATCATCGACGAAGAGCAGAAATTCGGCGTCTCCGTCAAGGAGAAGCTCCGCCAGCTCCGCACCAACGTAGACACCCTCACCCTCACCGCTACCCCCATCCCCCGCACCCTGCAATTCTCCCTCATGGGCGCCCGCGACCTGAGCAACATCACCACACCACCGCCCAACCGCTACCCGGTGCAGACCGAGATCCAACGCTTCAATGCCGACATCATCCGCGAGGCCATCTCCTTCGAGATGAGTCGCAACGGACAAGTCTTCGTCATCAACAACCGCATACAAAACATCTACGAGATCGAGGCGCTGATCCGCCGCGAAGTGCCCGACGCCCGCGTCGCCGTGGGGCACGGGCGCATGGAGCCCGAAGCGCTGGAGCGCGTCGTCATCGACTTTGTGAATTATGAATACGATGTGCTCGTGGCCACCACCATCCTCGAGAACGGCATCGACGTCTCCAACGCCAACACCATCATCGTCTGCGACGCACACCACTTCGGCCTCTCCGAGCTGCACCAGCTGCGCGGACGCGTTGGCCGCAGCAACCGCAAAGCCTTCTGCTACCTCCTGGCCCCGCCCCTCACCACCCTGCCCCCCGACGCCCGCCGCCGCCTACAAGCCATCGAGAGCTTCTCCGAGCTCGGCAGCGGCATGCACATCGCCATGCAAGACCTCGACATCCGCGGCGCAGGCAACATGCTCGGCGCCGAACAGAGCGGCTTCATCGCCGATCTCGGCTACGAGACCTACCAAAAAATCCTTGAAGAGGCCGTCGACGAACTGAAAGCGGACGAGTTTGCCGACCTCTACGCCGGCGACGACACAGCCTCCGAAACGGGCGACACCTATGTGCGCGAGACCTTCGTCGAGAGCGACCTCGAGCTCATGTTCCCCCCCACCTACATTCCCAACGACTCCGAGCGCGTAGCCCTCTACCGCGAGCTCGACTCCATCGAAACCGACGACGCCCTCAAGCGCTTCGTCTCCGCCCTGCAAGACCGCTTCGGGCGCATCCCCACCGAGGGCGAGGAGCTGATCCGCGTCGTTGGGCTGCGGCGCATGGCGCGTCGGTTAGGCATCGAGAAGGTCGTCCTCAAGCGCAGCCTGATGGCCCTCTACCTCCCCACCGCCACCGACAGCCCTTACTACCAGAGCCGCGCCTTCGGACGGCTGCTCACCTACATTGGCCTCCACCCCCGCGCCTGTCAGCTCCGCGAGCAGAACGGTCGGCGGAGCATCGTCATCCGCAACGTCGCGAGCGTAGCCGCCGCCGTCCGCTGCCTCACCGAAGTGGAGCGCACGGAGCCGGAGGCTGGGTGAGGATTATGAATGGCGGTAGATATCTCCGTGCCGGAGTTCGATATAGAAGATGTAAAAGACTTTCTCCATCTGCCACCCGACCAATGCCGTATTATCTCCTTTAGATCGGAACACATGGAGGTCTTCCACCTCAGGCGTGATGAATGGGGGGAGGGGTTTTTGGGGGATAATCCGGCTGCGCGAGACTTTCTCCATGCCGAAGCCGTGGCGCCCTGAAGTGCGGATCACCTTCCATCCGAGCTCCGAGAGCTTTTTGAGGCGCATCAAAAAGTCGAAGTAAGGTTTCCCTCCTTTATTCACATCGTATTTATCGATGGAGTCTTCCTGCAAGTATTTAAATGAAAAGAGCGGGTGATCTACCTGCTCATAGATCCCCACTCTCGCCTTTTCATCTCGCAATTCTTTTACAAGCGATCCTCTTTTTCTTTTACTCATATCTCAGTCGCTTTTTGAAGAACGACTTCATCAGCTTTTGGTCAATCACGTTGCCTGTGCCCGTGGGCGTATTTTTCCACGGCGCCTCTTTGTGCGTCCGCTCCATCAGGCCGACGGCACTGTAGGCGGCATATACTCGGAAGACATCTTCGAAGAGTGCCTCCTCTTCGTCCTCCAACACAACCACCTCTACATCTCCGGGATCGATGCCCTGCCGGCCGGAGGCTTTGAAATGGTCGTATACCACGGGCACGACGGGGCCGTACATCCACGCCTCGATTGCATCCTCGAAGAGCGGTGTGCCGAAATAGGCCAGATGGAATCCTTGTTCGTAGTAAAGCATCTTCTGCAACTTTAGGTTCGACATCAGCTCGCCGCTGTCCTCACTCTTTGCTCTTGCCAATAATTTATTGGCTATGTCAATGGCTTTGTAAATCATACGTCAATCATCTTTAATTGGGGCAAAGTTATCTCCCCAACCTCAAAAGCATGAGGGCAAAGCGTTTTGTTCCTCATATCAACAGGCTTTATGTCTATATAACGCGAAACCCCGAGGGCTGCTTTTGCAGGGCCTCCGGGGTTTCTCTTTCGCTTGCTTCTTGTTGCTGTGCGGATTTACACAGCTGCTGTGCCACGTTTTTCCTTGATGCGTGCCTTCTTGCCGGTCCGCTGGCGCAGGTAGTACAGCTTCGAGCGGCGCACCTTGCCGACCTTGTTTACCACGATCTGCTCGATGAACGGCGACTCGATCGGGAAGATGCGCTCCACGCCGATGTTCTCTGACATCTTGCGCACCGTGAAGCGCTTCTTCTCACCCGCGCCCGAGATGCGGATCACCACACCGCGGTATTGCTGGATGCGCTCCTTGTTTCCCTCCCTGATGCGGTATGAAACCGTCACCGTGTCGCCGCTCTTAAACGCGGGATGCTCTTTCTGAGTAGCAAATGCTTCCTCTGCAATCTTGATTAAATCCATTCTCTTGTTGCTCTTTATATGTTATTGAATGTGGAACAAAACGCAACATAACGGGCCTCTCATACTTTCCCGCCAGCGATTACGTAAAGCGGCGGCAAATGTAGAAAAGTATCGGAGCGCCAAAAACGGCTCTGTTCCTATTCATTGAGGGAGGAAAAGGAGGAAGCATGGGGCCGTTGTCCTTTTTCTCATTTCGGGTTATGTGAAACCCCACCAGGTTTTACCCACAATCAGAGGCTAAACGCATCCCCATCCCCTAAGACGGGGAATTTCTGGCGGAAAGCAGCGAGGCGTTCCAGGTCGAGCTCGGCTTCGGCTGCGCTGACGTGATGATCCTCGCACGTGGCGACGGTGCGGCCGTAGGGATCGATGACGACCGATGCGCCGCTGTAGTCTGCCACCGGGTCGCGCCCCACGCGGTTGACGCCGATGACGTAACACTGGTTCTCGATGGCCCGCGCACGCAGCAGCGCGCTCCAGGCCGAGATGCGGCCGACGGGCCAGCTGGCCACGTAGAGGGCTGCGTCGTAGTCGCCGCGGTTGCGGCTCCAGACGGGGAAGCGCAGGTCGTAGCAGACTTGCAGCAGGATGCGTACGCCGCGGAAGTTGACAACTACGCGACGCGTGCCGCGCGTGTAATGCCGATCCTCGCCGCTGTAGGTGAAGAGGTGGCGTTTGTCGTACGTCTCCACGCGGCCGTCGGGGTGGACGAAGCAGAGGCGGTTGTAGTAACAACCGCCATGTTCCACGGCTAACGATCCGGCCACAGCCGCGCGGCATGCCGCCGCCTTACGAACCATCCAGCGGAGTGTCTCGCTGTCGGCCGGTTCGGCCACGCCTTCGGGATGCGTCGCGAAACCTGTCGCGAACATCTCCGGCAGCACATAGAGGTCGGCGCCCGGCCGACGGTCGATGGCTTCCTCTGCCCGCAGCACGTTTTCCGCCGGATCGGCCCAGGCAATGTCTTGTTGCAGGATGACAACCTTCATGGCTACAGGCTCCATTCGGCGCCGTCCTTCGTATCCTTGACCACGAACCCGAGGGCGGAGAGCTCGTTGCGGATGCGGTCGCTCGTGGCCCAATCCTTGTTTTGCTTGGCCTGCTGACGGATGGAGAGCAGCAGATCGACGGCGCGGCGATAGGCTTCGTCTTTCTCGTCTGACGGGGCGGCGCTGCGCAGGCCGAGAATGTCGTCCATGAAGAGGTGGAAGGCAGATTGCAGCTCCCGGAGGTCGCCTGAGGAGATTGTTCCGCGGCCGTCGTGCACGGTGTTGATGGCTTTTGCGGCGTCGAAGAGGTGAGAGATGACGATGGGTGTGTTCATGTCGTCGCACATGGCTTCTTCGCAGCGCGCACGCAGGTTGCTGACGTCGACCGTGGATGTGTCGGAGGGTGTGAGCTTGGCGAGCCGTTCGGCGGCTTCAAAGAGTCGCTCGAGGCCCTTTTCGGAGGCTTGCAAGGCCTCGTTGCTGAAGTCTACCGTGCTGCGATAGTGCGCCTGAAGGATGAAGAAGCGGATCGTCTCCGGGCGATAGGCCTGCGCCAGCAGCGGGTGTTGGCCGGTGAAAAATTCCTCTAAGGTGATGGCGTTGCCGAGCGACTTACCCATCTTCTGCCCGTTGTAAGTGATCATGTTGTTGTGCACCCACCAGCGCACCATCTGTTCGCCCTCGGCGGCGACGGCTTGTGCGATTTCGCACTCGTGATGGGGGAAGATGAGGTCCATGCCTCCGCCGTGGATGTCGAAATGGTCGCCGAGGTATTTGCGACCCATGGCGGTGCATTCGCAGTGCCAACCGGGGAAGCCCTCGCCCCACTCGGACGGCCAGCGCATGATGTGCTCCGGCGTAGCGTGTTTCCAGAGGGCAAAGTCGACGGGGTTGCGCTTCTCCGTCTGCCCGTCCAGCTCGCGGGTGGTGTTGAGCAGTTCGTCCACGTTGCGATTGGAGAGGATACCGTAGCGGTGATCTTGGTTATATCGCGCCACGTCGAAATAGACCGATCCCTCGCTCTCGTAGGCGTAACCGTTGGCGAGTATCTGCTTTACGAGCTCCATTTGTTCGATGATGTGGCCCGAGGCCTGTGGCTCGATGCTGGGGGGGAGTACGTTCAGCAGATCCATCGCACGGTGGTAGCGGCGCGTGTAGTGTTGCACGACTTCCATGGGCTCGAGTTGTTCGATGCGTGCCCGCTTGGCGATCTTGTCTTCGCCCTCGTCGGCATCGTGCTCAAGGTGGCCCACGTCGGTGATGTTGCGGACGTAGCGCACTTTGTATCCGAGGTGGGTGAGGTAGCGGAAGAGGATGTCGAAGGTGATGGCCGACCGGGCGTGGCCGAGGTGCGGATCGCCGTAGACGGTGGGGCCGCAGACATACATGCCCACATGCGGCGCGTGGAGGGGTTCAAACTCCGCCTTCCGGCGCGTGAGGGTGTTATACAAAACGAGTTTCTGTTGTTGCTTATCCATATTACTGTCCTTTATTGATGCGTCTTTTTTAATGGCCACAAAAGTAGGGAGGCGCTTGCAGCACGGTGCAAACGCCCCCCTCAATCTCTTTTCGGCTCCCAATGTCTTGGGGCCTCACCATTCCGCGGGTTCGGCGACCGTCTCAGGCT
>MIQB01000011.1 GCA_002890585.1 Tannerella sp. oral taxon 808 | reverse complement strand
AGTCTCACGGAGATGCAGTTGGCGTTTGCGGGACTCCCGCAAGTCTCACGGAGATACGGTTGGCATTTGCAGGAATGCTGCAAGCGTCACGGAAATACGGTTGGCATTTGCAGGAATGCTGCAAACGCCACGGAAATACAGTTGGCATTTGCAGAACTTCTGCAAACATCAAAGTCATCAAACTGTTGCCCGGTGAATCACTGGATGATATGCTACGAAGGGCTGGTTATGACGACAAGTAATTGAACAACCCTTAGTCGGGTCTATATAAAACAAGCGCGCGGACGGGAACGGGAGCAAAGAGCTTCAGCAAAGCACGGAGGTGCAGTCGCCTCCCCTCAACCGGAACAGACGGTTTCATAGGTATGGTGCGGCATGATGCTCATGCTCACCATAAGTGAAGACTTAAAGCTCCCCCCCGCCGCGCGTTCTTTTTCTATTACCCCCCCTGCTTGATATCCCATGACCACCACCCTTCTGACCACATTGGCCGTCCTCTTCGGCATACTCATGCTCGTGCTCACCCTCCGCGAGAAGCAGCGCGAGCGGCGCAAACTATCTGGCTCCGCACCGGACGCCCCCTACCGCCAGCAGCCGCCACCCGTCAACCCACCATCCACCGATCGCGACCCGCTGAACGACATCTATGGCGCCGACGCCATCGCGCGCTGTGCCGCCCAACTATGCACCACGGAAGGGGAACTGCGCGACGTCCTGCGCGACATCCGATGGGCGGGTTACACCACCTTTTGGATGGCCAAGCGGCGCGGCGGATACCGCAACATCGAGGCACCCACCCCCCCCCTGAAGGCCATCCAACGCGCCATCCTCGACCGACTGCTCACCCCACTGCCCGTCCACACAGCCGCCACCGGCTTCCGTCCCGGCCTGTCCATTGCCGACAATGCCCGCCCGCACCTCGGCCAGCGCCGTGCACTGAAGACGGATCTCCACGACTTCTTCGGCTCCATCCGACGGCCCGCCATCCGTCGCGTATTTCGAGACATGGGCTTCGATGCGCACATCACCAAAGTGCTCGTCGACCTCTGCACCCACCGCAACCGACTGCCACAGGGTGCGCCCACCAGCCCGGCGCTGAGCAACCTCGTAGCCGCCAAGATGGACGAGCGACTAACAGCCCTCTCGCTCCGCCGCGGACTGACCTACACGCGCTATGCAGACGACCTCACCTTCTCCGGCGACAGCTTCAACCGCAACGAATTAATCGCCGATATCAAACACATCGCAACGTACGACGGCTTCACCCTGAACGCGAAAAAGACACGCCTCATGGCCAGCTCACGGCGCATCGTCACAGGGCTTTCCATCGGCTCAGGCGAGAAGCTGACCCTCCCCCGCGAACGCAAACGCGAGATCCGCAAGAACGTCCACTTCGTGCTCAAATACGGCGTCACGGAACACCGCGAGCGCATCCATTCAAGCGATCCGGCGTATGTCAAGCGGCTCATTGGCGAACTCTGCTTCTGGCGCTCCATCGAGCCCGAGCACCCCTTCGTCAATCGCGCCCTGCGTGAGCTGCGGGCTCTCCGCTGAAACGGTAGAAAATGGCTACACAGGCATATTCCTACTTTTGCCCGCAGATAAACCATTACCTATTATCAAAGAATGAACGTATTAGATCTCAGCGAACAAGAACTGATCCGGCGAGGCAGCCTCGACCGGTTGCGCGAAATGCACATAGATCCTTACCCCGCGGCGGAGTTCCCCGTCGATGGTTATGCGGAGGAAATCAAGGCCCACTATCATGACGAAGACACGGAAAAACGACACGTCACGATTGCGGGCCGAATCATGAGCCGACGCATCATGGGCAAGGCCTCCTTCATGGAGCTGCAAGACTCCACCGGCCGCATCCAAGTCTACGTCACCCGCGACGACATCTGCCCCGATCCGGCCGACACGGAACTATATAACACCGTCTTCAAAAAGCTGCTCGACATCGGCGACTTCGTCGGCATTCGCGGCTTCGTCTTCCGCACACAGATGGGCGAGATCTCCGTCCATGCACAAAGCCTGACCGTCCTCTCCAAGTCGCTCCGCCCCCTGCCCATAGTCAAGGAGAAAGACGGCGTAGTCTACGACGGCTTCACCGACCCCGAGCAGCGCTATCGCCAGCGCTACGTCGACCTCGTGGTCAATGCGGACGTGAAGCAGATCTTTATCAAGCGCAGCAAGGTCTACGCCTCCATGCGCGAGTTCTTCAACGCCCGCGGATACCTTGAGGTCGAGACGCCCATCCTGCAATCCATCCCCGGTGGCGCCGCCGCCCGCCCCTTCGTGACGCACCACAATGCACTCGACATCGACCTCTACCTCCGCATCGCCGATGAACTCTACCTGAAGCGCCTCATCGTGGGCGGCTTCGAGGGCGTCTACGAGTTCTCCAAAGACTTCCGCAACGAGGGCATGGACCGCGCACACAACCCCGAGTTCACAGCAATGGAGATCTATGTGGCTTACAAGGATTACAACTGGATGATGCACTTCACCGAGCAGATGATCGAGAAGGTGAGCCTCGATGTGAACGGCACGACGGAGGTCGAAGTGGACGGCCGGACGATCAGCTTCAAGGCGCCCTTCCCACGCATCACCATGATCGACGCCATCCGCGAACATACCGGCGTCGACATCACCGGCATGGACGAAGAGGCCCTGCGCGCAGTCTGCAAGCAACTCGAGATCGAGGTGGACGAAACGATGGGCAAGGGCAAGTTGATCGACGAGATCTTCGGCGAGAAGTGCGAGAAGCACTACGTGCAGCCGACCTTCATCACCGATTACCCCATCGAAATGTCGCCCCTCAGCAAGCGTCACCGCAATAACCCGGAGCTGACAGAACGCTTCGAGCTGATGGTGAACGGTAAGGAGCTTTGCAATGCCTACTCCGAGCTGAACGACCCGATCGACCAATTAGAGCGCTTCCAGGAGCAACTGCGACTGAGCGAGAAGGGCGACGACGAGGCGATGTTTATCGACATGGACTTTGTCCGCGCCCTCGAGTACGGCATGCCTCCGACGAGCGGCATGGGCATCGGTATCGACCGCTTAGTGATGCTGCTAACGGGCCAGACGACGATCCAGGAGGTGCTCTTCTTCCCGCAGATGCGTCCGGAAAAGACCGTGCGCAAGGATGCCGCAGAGAAATACGCCCCGCTCGGCGTGCCCGCAGAGTGGGTGCCAGCCGTGCAGAAGGCGGGCTATCCCACGGCCGACATGTTGGCCGGCGCCAACGCGCAACTGCTCCGCCGCGCGCTCTTCGATTTGAATAAGAAATACGCCCTCGGGCTCGAGCTCCCCTCGCTGGAGGCCGTCGAGGCGTGGACACGCATGCCTGACAAAGCGTAACCCATAACCCGTAAATACATGAACGATAAAATGGAAACCTTCCCCGGAAAGATCGCCATCATGGGTGGCGGGAGCTGGGCCACGGCGTTGGCCAAGATCGTGCTCTCGAACCAGCCAGAAATGAACTGGTACATGCGTCGGCAGGAGGCCATTGAGGAGTTCAGAAAGACGAAACACAACCCCTCGTACCTCTCCGCCGTGACGTTCGACACGGATCGCATCCACTTCTCGGCCGACATCAACGAGATCGTCGACCGCTCCGACCTGCTCATCCTCGCCACCCCCTCGCCCTTCTTCAAGAATCACCTCAAGAAGCTCACCCGCCCCCTGCGCGACAAGATGATCCTCTCGGCCATCAAGGGCTTAGTGCCAGACGAGAACATGCTCATCACGGATTACTTGGCCGAATGCTATCAAGTGCCCGATGAGCAGCTGGCCGTCATCGCCGGGCCGTGCCACGCTGAAGAGGTCGCCCTCGGACGCCTCTCGTACCTCACGCTGGCCTGCAAAGACATCGACCGCGCACGCGCCATTGCCCCCATCTTCACCAACGCCTTCATGCGCACCTCTTGCAGCCGCGACGTCCGCGGCATCGAGTACGCCTCGGTGTTGAAGAACATCTACGCCATCGTGGCCGGCATCTGCCACGGCATGAAGTATGGCGACAACTTCCAAGCCGTCTTCATCTCGAACGCCATCAAGGAGATGCAGCGCTTCCTCGGATCGGCCCACACGCTGCCGCGCGACATTGCCGACTCGGCCTACCTTGGCGACCTGCTCGTGACGGCCTACTCGCGCTACAGCCGCAACCGCACCTTCGGCACCATGATCGGCAAGGGATACTCCGTCAAGACGGCGCAGCTTGAGATGGAGATGATCGCCGAGGGCTACTACGGCGCCAAGTGTATCTACGAGATCAATGAGCGCTATCAAGTCGATATGCCCATCCTCGACACCCTCTACGCCATCCTTTACGAACGCCAATCGCCCCCCGCCGTCATCAGCCGCATGACAGAGACATTCAAGTAGAACGAAAAACGAAAAGCTAAAAGCTAAAAATGGCCGGATACTTGGTAAACTTCGCTGGCTGCCGCATCCGCCCCCATGTTTTTCACTTTTCGCTTTTAGTTTTTCGCTTCTGAGTTCCCCCATTTTAGTTTTTCATTTTTAGTTTTTAGTTCCCATGAACCCCCTTCAATTAGATCTCACCAAAGCCTTCGGCCCTGACGCCGAACAGCGCCTCCAGGCCATCCGCCCCGAGGCCGAACGCAGCCTCCACACCCTCTACGACGCCACCGGCGCCGGCAACGACTTCCTCGGCTGGCTCCACCTGCCCAGCTCCATCACCGACGCCCAGCTGACCGACATCGAGCAGACGGCCAAGAAGCTCAGCACCTGCCAAGCCATCGTCGTGATCGGCATTGGTGGAAGCTACTTAGGCGCGCGCGCCGTGATCGAAGCCCTCACCGGCAGCTTCGACGCGCTACGCACCGAGAACCGCACACACCCCGTCATCCTCTACGCCGGCAACCAGATCGGCGAGGACTACCTCAGCGAGCTCTGCGACCTGCTCCGCGGACGCGACTTCGGCATCATCAACATCTCCAAATCCGGCACCACGACCGAACCCGGCATCGCCTTCCGCATCCTCCGCAGCCTACTCGAGAAGAACGTTGGCGCTAAGGCTGCCAAGGAGCGCATCGTAGCCATCACCGACCGCGCCCGCGGCGCCCTCCGCACCCTGGCCGATCGCGAGGGCTACAAGACATACGTCATCCCTGACGACGTCGGCGGACGCTATTCCGTACTCACACCCGTCGGACTGCTGCCCATCGCCGTGGCTGGCATCGACATCCGCGCCCTCGTCCGCGGCGCTGTGGAGATGGAGCGCGCCGTCGGCCCCGACGTACCCTTCGACCAGAACCCCGCCCTGCGCTACGCCGCCGCCCGACAGACGCTCTATCGCGAGGGTAAGAAGATCGAGATCCTCGCCAACTTCCACCCCAAGCTGCACTACGTTGGCGAGTGGTGGAAGCAGCTCTACGGCGAGAGCGAGGGCAAGGACCACCGCGGCATCTTCCCCGCCGCCGTCGACCTCACGACCGACCTTCACTCCATGGGCCAGTGGATCCAGCAGGGCGAGCGCACCATCTTCGAGACCGTCATCTCCATCGACGCCCCCGAGCGCACGCTCACCGTGCCCTCCGACGCTGACAACCTCGACGGACTGAACTACCTGGCCGGCCGCCGTGTGGACGAGATCAACAAGATGGCCGAGCTCGGCACCCGCCTAGCCCACGCCTCGGGTGGCGTGCCCAACCTCCGCATTTCCATCCCGCGCCTCACGGCTGACTGCCTCGGCGGGTTGCTCTACTTCTTCGAGGCCGCCTGCGGCATCAGCGGCTACCTCTCCGGCGTCAACCCCTTCAACCAGCCCGGCGTGGAGGCCTACAAACGCAACATGTTTGCACTGCTCGACAAGCCCGGCTTTGAGGCCGAGAGCCGCGCCATCCGTGCGCAGCTCGGGTAAGCTGCGTGCACCAGTTTCATCCTTTATATACCCGTGGGCGGCCCTTAGTGGTCGCCCTTTTTTTGTGCATGCCTTGATCATCGGCTGGGCGTGGGCATGTACCCATTTGTAGGGGCGTAGGACGAACACCCGTATCCAAAAAAAGACACCCATTTTATTTCTCTCGCAAAAAGGTGCGTCTATATTTGCAGCCGTTAAGGAAAACAACAACCGTTTGATTGCACCGATGAAGATTTCAAACCAGAACATACCGCAGCCTCTCCACAGACAGCATGAAGAAGCTCCCGAGAAGGCATTTTGGTACACGGTTGTTAAAAATACCCCCCCCCCGTTTAACATTTAAGAACAAGCACGGCGTGCTTTTGACGCCCTACAGAGGAATTGGACTTCTGCGAGGTGAAGCTTCGTGCGCCTTGGACTCTTCTTCCCCCAACTCTTATCGACTAACCAAATAGCAATGCATATGAAAAGAATAACAATGATCGCATCCCTATGGATGCTGTGGTGCTTAACCGTGATTTCCTGCTCGGGCGGGAAGAAGGGTGACATTACTGGGAGATATGAGGGCATTGGTGAATTTGAGCTGTTTGATTTCTACATAAAGAAAGACGGAACAGGATACGAAGTGGCAGATTTTGACGATGTGGATGTGACGGTTGAAACTCCGTTTAGATGGACTTTAAACGGCAATTCACTCCATGTTGTTTTTGATCCGGACGAGGCGATGATTACCGGCGATGAAAATGATGAAAGCGTTCAGGCTCTTGTGTTCGCGCTCTTTTTAGGATATAGCGAACCACGCACTTACACAGTGGATCGGGAGGTGGATCCGATGGAGATTCATTGTAATGATGAGGGGCCGAGTTATCGCAAAGAATAGATAGAAGGAGTTACGAACGATGGAAGACGCAACTAAACGATGCCCCTACTGCGGAGAGGAGATCTTGTCCGTAGCCAAGAAGTGCAAGCATTGCGGCGAGTGGCTGACTGACAATGCGCAGGAACCAGAGCCACAGCCGACACTCCCGTCCGAGCCGATCCGTGAACCTGCACCGGAGCCTGAACAGAGAAAGGCTCAGGCAAACGAACGGAGGGAAGCAGCGCCCACCTCAGCGCCTAAACGGAAGCTCGGGTTCATTGAGTATTACTTCATTGATCCCTTTATTCGTCAGTATGCTGGCTTCAAAGGGAAGATGAGCCGCCGGCAATTCTGGATGGGATACTTATGTCTCGCCATGCTGTTGTTCACGCTGTTCTGCATCGATTTGGTCACGGGGCTGATCTTCGTTTGCACGCTTGTTGGCGCCCTGGCGTTTGCTGTGCCCTTTGCTGCGGCGGCTGTGCGGCGGCTGCATGATGCGGGGCTAAGCGGATGGTGGTTCTTCATCCAGTTCGTGCCCATCGTGGGCGGCGTGTGGCTGCTTGTGCTGCTGGCTCGCAAAGGGGAGACCAAAGCGCAGAAGGTGGAATCTCTATTGCCGACGGACGCCATTGCCGCTGTGGCTATGGTGCTAATCGTAGGTGTTTCCATCATCTGGATTTCGATAAGATCCAATGATTATAGACAGACGAAAAACGCCGTATACGAAGAGGCCTACCGGGGGACGCAAGAAGCCATCGCTGCTGCTGAAATGGAAGAGAGAAACAATGATCCGAACGCTATCCCCGACGAGGTAGTGGATGTTGCCAATGCATGCAGTTACTATGATAACGATCGATCATTGACGGCGAATGATTTCACCCTGATCGCGAGATATAACGATGCGGGTCGCCATTGTGCCTACTATACTCAGAAAGAGTATCAGGTGGTACTTTATCAATACAATTTGGAGAATAGAAAAGTTCGAGTGATCGATCTAAGCAAGACGAAGATCTATCCAAAAAAAGAAGGCCAAATGGAAGTTACGCCTGTCATATTCGAGGTAAGCCAAATCCTCGTAAGAGGAGATCGATTCTATATTATTGGGAGCACGAATGCCAATGCAGGAGGGTATATAGCCTACTTGATTGCCTACGATACCGACTATGAATCATTTGAATGCTTGGACTATGGAGTAAACATCCAACTGATCAACGACAACAGACAAGCTGTAGTCACACATGCCAAAATGATAAAAGAAGGAGAGTCTTTTGCTGATAGCGAGTTCAAGACTTGGGACGAGACGGTCAACCTGCCATAAACAATAACAACACCATAAACAACAAAGACAATGACAGAAGAACTACACAACGAAGCAACGACTGCCTGCCCGAACTGTGGGCAGGAGATTCTGGCTACGGCTAAGAAGTGCAAGCACTGCGGCGAATGGTTAGAAAAGAAGTGCCCCCACTGCGGGGAATGGGTCAAGATCGACGCCATGAAGTGCAAACACTGCGGCAGCTGGCTCAACAAGTTTGCCAAGGAGCGTTATGAACGCGAGAATAACATCCCCCAGGCGGTGGATCCGGCCTTGGAAGAGCGATTGAAAGAGAAAGACAGGAAGGCAGAAAAGGCTATCGAAGGGATGTCGACTGCCGGGTGCTTGATGATGGTAGAGTGCGGCATAGCCCTTACGCTGCTCTATTTCGCCCTCGATTGGAGCTGGTGGCAGGTGGTGCTGGCTGGCATCGGCGGCTTTCTGCTGCTGGGCTTCCGCACGGTGCGCTTCCTCTATTGCGTTGCCATCTCCTTCTTCTGGGGCTCCTTGGGCTGGGATTTAGGGGACGCATGGTGGATGGGCGCCCTGTTTTTCATTCTCTCGCTTGTGTTCCATTGGCCAATCATGAAAATGCCGTGATAGGATATAACCTCAAAAAAGAGATGGACGATGAATAACGAAACTGTTGCGACGAAGCGATGCCCTTACTGCGGGGAGGAGATACAGTCGGGGGCGATTAAGTGTAAACACTGCAATGAGTGGTTAGTGAGCAACCCGCCGCCCACACCGAAATCGCCGGAAGAGACGGCCAAGGAGCAGAAGGACAAGCGGGAGCAGCGGATGGTCGTCGGGGGGTGCCTGACGGTCTTCTTGGTGGGGCTGGTGGCGATTGTTTTTGTCGTCGGACTGATTGCGAAATGGACCGTGCCCGACGAGGAGCAACACATGGAAAACATCCGTGAGGAAGTGATCGAGTGTGTGGACGATAAGGTGGACGAGTCGCTCGGCTTTGTCGGCGCTACGCTGCTGAGCCCCTTTACGTCGATGGCCATGAAGACGGATTATGTGCAATCGTTTCTGCTGGATCGTTTCAATCAGTCTAACCAAATAGAGTACATCCGTGGGACTTTTTGGTCGAAGACGCGGATCATCAACCGGATTCACCCCGAGGGCGAGACCATCAGCTTCGGCATTTTCGGCATGGTCTTCCCGTCGTTCGATTGGGACGACATCGCCCTACTGACCGACGCGGAGAGTAGGGATATCACGCAGTTCTTCTCCAACCTCGTCTCGTCTGATCCTGCTTCTTCCGGCCGTTCGCAGTCCGCCCCGGCCAAATCGCCTAACCGCCACCCGGCCCAATCATCCGCATCGGCCCGCCCCAAACAGGCGCAAGAGGCAGAGAGCGTCGCGGAAGAAAGCGATCAGCCGACCATCGTGCCGGATGAAGAATAAACGCCATAACGAGAATATCCCCTCAAAAACAGAATACATAATCCCCCAAAAAACGAAAATCGAACAAAATGAATGAATCAAATTCTTGGGACAAGGTGATGTCTGTTGCCTTGTCCATGCCTATGGTGAAAGTGGACAGAAACGCTTTCCTGATGAAAGAGTTTTCCATGTATGACAACGCCAATCAATTGCGGGACAAACGCCCGATTGACCTGTTTGACGACGCCGCCCTCGAGCGTGCCGCGCGGGGCGTCATCAATTCGCACATGACGAAGGCGACAGTCGCCTCTACAGCGGCCGGCATCCCAGGTGGATTTGCGATGGCCGCTACGATGCCGGCAGATATTGCACAGTATTACTGGCATGTATTAGTGGTAGCGCAGAAGTTGGGCTACATCTATGGTTGGCCCGACTTGCTGGACGACAAGGGACAGATCACCGAGGGCACGCGCAACGTGCTGACGCTCTTCGTGGGCATCATGTTTGGCGCCCAGGCCGCCACCAAGCTGGTCACGGAGGTTGCCAAGCGCGTCTCCATGCAAGCCGCCAAGCGACTGCCACAACAGGCGCTCACCAAGACGATGTATTACCCCGTCATCAAGCAGGTTGCCAAGTGGATCGGCTTCAAGATGACCAAGGACACCTTCGGGAAGGGTGTGGGCAAGGCGATCCCCGTCTTGGGCGGCGTGCTTTCGGGCGCCATCACAGCCTTCTCATTCAAACCGATGGCCGAGAAGCTGCACAAGCATTTGCGCGAAGAAATGCCCATGATGCGATCGCTGCACGAGAACGTCTTCTTCGACGAAAACAAGGTGGAGGACGTCGCTTTCGAGGAGCAAGACGTGCAGGAAGCGCCTGAGAATCTGGAGAAAATCAAGATCCAAGCCTGCATCAACATTGCCAAGATCGACTTCGATTTCTGCCAAGCGGAGAAGGACTTCATCACGGGCATGATCGACAGCTCCGACGAACTCTCGGACGAAGACAAGATGGAGCTGGTGGGGCAACTGCACGACGAGAAGCTCCAGGACATCGACTTCAACAGCCTCCGCGGAAACGCGATCTACGCCACCTCCCTGCTTGAGAGCCTGATCAGCGTCGTCAAGGTCGACAACATCGTCCGCCCCACGGAGAAGATCTACCTCTTCAAGACCGCTCACGACCTGGGCTTCGATAAGGAGGCGATCAAGGAATTGCTCGACGAGAATAAGTAACAATGCACATGGGGGAGGAAGCAATTCCCCCACCTATCTGTTAAAACATTTAAGAGATCGGCCATTGACAGCAGTCAACGGCATGCAACCTCGAGGATTCTGCCCGTTGACAGTTGTCAAAGGGTAGAATCCTTGAGATTTCTGGGCATTGACAATTGTCAAAGGGTAAAAAACTTGAGAATTCAGCGCATTGACAACTGTCAGAGGGTAGAATCCTCGAGTTTTCGAGGCTTTGACAACTGTCAGAGGGCAGAAAACTGGCGGATGCATACCTCTGACAGCTGTCAATGCCCTTTTCACTTCTTGCGGAGAAGAGAAGTCAAGGCGAAGCGACAATTCAAAGCCAACATTTTCGCCGTATTATTGCGCTCCGAAGGCCAATCGATAGAGCGATTGGGAACTAAATCATTTATTCTAAACACATAAACTCCTATGAAGACACTTCATTCATGTAATGTGGCAAGATTGCAGCAGATGGAATTCATCACCCTGCTGCGAGAGACAACAGCCGATGTGGAAACAGCAGCTGGAAACCTGACGACGACCGACGTACCCCTCAAACGCTATTTGAAGGAGACGAAAGACGGAACAGATCACTTTGAGGTGGTCACACGTAATCCGGCGAAGGATCCGAAAACAGCGGAGATGAAGCAAAAAGACAATGAACGCGACAAGGCCGTGAGCCGGTTCATGCTGAAGTTTCAAATCGCCCGGCTGTCAGATAACGCAGCTGAGCAGACAGCCTACGGCAATTTGCAAATCCTCTGGGAGCGGCACAGCGGGATTCAGAAACTGAACTTCTCCAATCAGACCGGCGCAACGGACAACCTGCTCAACGACCTGAAGAAGGAGCCATTCGCATCAGCAGTAACAACGCTTCATTTGGAAACCGAAGTGACAGGCATACGGACCACGAACGATGCCTTCCGCACCTTCATGGCCAGTCGACGCGCCTCGGAGGCAGAAGCCGAAGAGACGCACATAATCAAGATGCGCCGCGAGCTGACGGATAAGTACACCAGCCTTTGCATCTACGTGATGGCCATGACGGACGCCTATCCTGCCGTACCGGAGTGGGGCAAGGCCCTGACAGCCATCAACGTGATCCGCAAGCGCTACACAGAGCTACTGAATCGCCGCGCCGCTGCGCTCAAGGACGATAAAGACAAGAAACCCAAGGACCCGAAGCAACCCAAAGACCCCAAGGCCCCCAAAGACCCCAAGCAGCCCAAGGATCCGAAGAAGCCCGGCGGAGGCGACGACATCCACGAGCCCTCCGAGCCCCCCAAAAAGCCCGGTGACACCGAGCAACCCACCCCTAAACCCGGCGGCGGCACAAGCAGCGGCGACGACATCCACGTGCCCTCCGAACCACCCAAAAAACCCGATGGGCAATGATCCCCTCCCCCAATGATTAATTGTTAATGGTCAATGATTATGCCGGGTACATTTCCGTGTACCCGGCATTTTTCCCTTTTCACTTTTCGTTTTTTCATTTTTCGTTTCCCATGACAACCGCCTCCATCCTCACGATCGGCGACGAACTGCTGATCGGACAAGTCATCGACACCAACTCCGCCTGGATAGCCACGCGGCTCAACGACGCAGGCATCCGCGTTGTACACAAACAAACCGTCGGCGACGACGAGGAAGACATCCTCCGCGCCCTCGGCGAAGCACAAGCACGCACAGACATCGTCCTCGTCACCGGCGGCCTCGGCCCCACCAAAGACGACATCACCCTGCACGCCCTCTGCCAACATTTCCACACCACCCTCCACTTCTCCGACACCGTCTACGCCCACATCGCCCACATGTTCGCCCGCCGCGGCATCCAGATGAACGAGCTCACCCGCCAGCAAGCCCTCGTGCCCGACGCCGCCACCGTGATCATGAACCAAGCCGGCACAGCGCCCTGCACCTGGTTCCATTGCCACGGCCGCGTCCTCGTCTCCATGCCCGGCGTACCCTCCGAAATGAAGTGGCTCATGACCAACGAAATCATCCCCCGGCTGCGGCGCCGCTTCGGTCACGGCGCCGGCATCGCCCACCGCACCTGCTGGGTCTCGGGTTACGCCGAATCCGCCCTCGCCATCCTCCTCTCCGACTTCGAGCGCGACCTCCCCCCCGAGGTGCGCCTCGCCTACCTGCCACAGCTCGGCATCATCCGCCTACGCCTCTCCGCCTACTGCCCCCAGCAAGCCGACGCCGACCGCATCGCAGACACCCTCCGCATCCGCCTGCGGGAGATCCTCGGCAGCCACATCCTGGCCGAGGGCGACCGCCCGCTCGAAGCCATCATCGGCGAACAACTACGCACCGCAGGGCTCACCGTCGGCACGGCCGAGAGCTGCACCGGCGGCGCCATCGCAGCCACACTCACCTCCGTGCCCGGCAGCTCCGACTACTTCATGGGCGGCATCGTCTCCTATACCAACGCCGTGAAGCGCCACCTCCTGCGCGTCTCCCCCACCGACCTCCAGCAATGCGGTCCCGTCAGCCAACCCGTCGTCGAGCAGATGGCCCGCGGCGCACGCGAAGCCCTACACTGCGACATCGCCGTAGCCACCTCCGGCATCGCCGGCCCAGGCGGCAGCACCCCCGAGACCCCCGTCGGCACCGTCTGGATCGCCATAGCCACCCCCACGCGCACCCTCTCCAAGCTCCACCACTTCGCCGCCACCCGCGATCAAAACATCACCCGCGCCGTCAACACCGCCCTCCTCATGCTCCTCGATGCCATCAAAAGCGAACACCAATAACCCACCCGCCCCCACCGCGAACCATTTTCATCCTACTATAATTTGCACATTCAGAGGGCGCCTCTATCTTTGCCCCCGACAAGAGAACAAGAACAGGGTTCCTTGGCCGAGTGGTTAGGCGCCGGTCTGCAAAACCGTTTACAGCAGTTCGATTCTGCTAGGAACCTCAAGAGAAATAAGGAACATGGCTACGAAGGGTGGCCGGTTCCTTATTTCTTTTTTTATCCCCCCGCCCATACCCCCCCCTGCATCCCTTTGGCACGATGTTTGACAAAGGCGCCCGCATGTATAACTAACTTTGCCCCCGACAAAGCATGATGATTATGAAGAATAGCTATTCAAAAAGAATGATTGACGTGATCGAGGCTGGCCGAGAAGAAGCCAGCCGCTTACAAAACAGCTACATCGGCCCAGAACACCTGCTGCTGGGGCTCCTGCGCAAAGGCGACGGCAACGCCATCCGCATCCTCCAAGAGCTTCAGGTAGACTTAACACAGATAAAGCAGAACATCGAACTCGAAATACGCAACACCAACAACGAGACATCGACCACCAACATCGCCGTGAGCAAGAATGCAGAGCGCGTACTCCGCATCAGCATGCTCGAAGCACGCATGTTCAAAAGCGACCGCACACGCACGGAGCACCTCCTCCTGGCACTCCTCAAAGAAGAATACAACACCGCCGCCCAAGTGCTGAACAAAAGCGGCATCAACTACCGCACCGTCTACGACCGCATCAGCGCCCTCACCGGCGTAGACCGATTGGGCGAGGTGACGCACGACGGATTTACCGACGATGAGGAAGAAGACGACGGACCCTTCGCGCCCTTCAGGAGGAACCCCAACCAGCAACAACCCACGCCTCAGCCCACCCCACCCCCCGCTTCGACAGGCACCACGGCGCAGAAGACCCCAACCGACACACCCGTGCTCGACAACTTCGGCACGGACATGACCAAGGCCGCCGCCGAGGGCAAACTGGACCCCGTCGTAGGTCGCGAGCGCGAGATCGAGCGGCTGGCACAAATCCTCAGTCGGCGTAAGAAGAACAACCCCGTGCTGATCGGCGAACCCGGCGTCGGGAAGTCAGCTATCGTGGAGGGACTCGCGCAACGCATCGTGCAACGCAAAGTGTCGCGTGTCCTCTTCGACAAGCGGGTCGTGACCTTAGATCTGGGCTCGCTCGTGGCCGGGACGAAGTATCGCGGACAATTCGAGGAACGCATCAAGGCGCTGCTCAATGAGTTGACCCGAAACCCACACATCATCCTCTTCATCGACGAGATCCACACACTCGTCGGAGCCGGATCAGCCGCCGGATCGATGGACGCCGCCAACATGCTCAAGCCCGCCCTGGCACGCGGCGAACTGCAATGCATCGGCGCCACCACGCTCGACGAATACCGCACCAGCATTGAGAAAGATGGCGCCCTGGAGCGCCGCTTCCAAAAGGTGATCGTCGACCCGACCACGGCCGAGGAGACACTCCAGATCCTCAAGAACATCAAAGGCCGCTACGAGGAGCACCACAATATGATCTACACCGACGACGCCCTTGAGGCATGCGTCAAACTGACAGATCGCTACATCAGCGACCGCAACTTCCCCGACAAGGCCATCGACGCACTGGACGAAGCCGGATCGCGCGTACACATCGCTAACGTCGTCGTGCCACAACACATCGAAGCATTAGAGGCGAAGATCGAAGAGACAAAACGCGCCAAACTGGCAGCCGTCAAATCACAAAACTTCGAGCTCGCCGCAGGATACCGCGACACCGAACGCCAATACCTCCAGCAGCTCGACGAAGCGAAGAAGCAATGGGAACGCGAGATGCAGGAGCACCGCGAAACGGTAGACGCTGACCAAGTGGCCGAAGTCGTGGCCATGATGTCAGGCGTGCCCGTACAACGCATCGCCACCACCGAGAACGCCCGCCTGCGCCGCATGGACGAACTGCTGAAACAGAAGATCATCGGCCAAGACGAGGCCGTCAACAAGATCGTCAAGGCCATCCGCCGCAACCGCGTCGGGCTGAAAGACCCCAACAAACCCATCGGCACCTTCATGTTCCTCGGCCCCACGGGCGTCGGCAAGACGCATCTGGCCAAGAAGCTCGCCGAGTTCCTCTTCGACTCGGCCGACGCCCTCATCCGCATCGACATGAGCGAATACCTCGAGAAGTTCGCCGTCTCGCGCCTCATCGGCGCGCCTCCGGGCTACGTCGGATACGAAGAGGGCGGCCAGCTGACCGAGAAGGTGCGCCGCAAACCCTACTCCGTCGTCCTGCTCGACGAGATCGAAAAGGCTCACCCGGACGTCTTCAACCTGCTGCTGCAAGTGCTCGACGAAGGCCACCTGACCGACAGCCTCGGCCGCCGCATCAACTTCAAGAACACGATCCTGATCATGACCTCCAACATCGGCACCCGGCAGCTGAAAGACTTCGGCCGCGGCATCGGCTTCCACCCGCAAGCCGCCGCCACCGAGGCCGATCGCGACCATTCGCGCGGCGTCATCCGCAAGGCATTAGAGCGCTCCTTCGCCCCCGAGTTCCTCAACCGCGTGGACGACATCATCATGTTCGACCCCCTCGAAAAAGAATCGATCTACCGCATCATCGACATCGAGCTCAGCGACCTCTACCGCCGCATCGACGCCCTCGGATACAGCCTCAACCTCACCCCCGAGGCCAAGGAATACGTCACCACGAAGGGCTACGACGCACAGTTTGGCGCCCGGCCGCTCAAGCGCGCCATCCAGCGTTACATCGAAGACGAGCTGGCCGAGATCGTCCTTTTGGAAAACATCCAACCGGGCGACACCATCACCTTGGGCTACGACGCCGCCACCGATCGCATGACACACACCGTCAGCAAGCCTGCCCCCGCAGACTCGCCAGCCGCCGCGGAGTAACCTGCACACGTTTTCACAGTCAACACAAAGCCCCGGAGCATTGCGCTTCGGGGCTTTTTTCGTTCTCACCCCCAGGCTTCGCATTACGTCTGACTCACGCCTTGGGCTGAATTTGACAAAAGCAACCCGAGACGAGGTCCAGATTGGGCTACTTTGACAAAAGTGACCCGAGACGGGGTCCGGATTGGGCTACTTTGACAAAAGTGACCCGAGACGAGGTCCGGATTGGGCTACTTTGACAAAAGTGACCCAAGACGGGGTCCGGATTGGGCTACTTTGACAAAAGTGACCCGAGACGGGGTCCGGATTGGGCAACTTTGACAAAAGCAACCCGAGACGGGGTCCAGATTGGACAACTTTGACAAAAGTGAACCGAGACCCGCCGGGGATTGGGCTACTTTGACAAAAGTGACCCGAGACGAGGTCCAGATTGGGCTACTTTGACAAAAGTGACCCGAGACCCGCCGGGGATTGGGCTACTTTGACAAAAGTGACCCGAGACCCGCCGAGGATTGGGCTACTTTGGCAAAAGTGACCCGAGACCCGCCGAGGATTGGGCTACTTTGACAAAAGTGACCCGAGACGGGGTCCGGATTGGGCTACTTTGACAAAAGCAACCCGAGACGGGGTACGGATTGGGCTACTTTGACAAAAGCAACCCGAGACGGGGTCCAGATTGGGCTACTTTGGCAAAAGTGACCCGAGACGGGGTCCGGATTGGGCTACTTTGACAAAAGCAACCCGAGACGGGGTACGGATTGGGCTACTTTGACAAAAGCAACCCGAGACGGGGTCCAGATTGGGCTACTTTGGCAAAAGTGACCCGAGACGGGGTCCGGATTGGGCTACTTTGACAAAAGCAACCCGAGACGGGGTACGGATTGGGCTACTTTGACAAAAGCAACCCGAGACGGGGTCCAGATTGGGCTACTTTGGCAAAAGTGACCCGAGACCCGCCGGAGGCGGCGAGGCTGTTGCTAACGACTGATCGGGGATAAACGGGCAGCGGGCAGCGACCCTCTCGGCCACTGCCCGCCTATATGAAAAACCAGTTTGATCCATGCAGAGCTTCAGAATATGAGCTATGGAAACGAACGCTCTGCAATGTATCCTATGAAAAATCCGCCCGGAGGGGGGGGAGATCCGTCCGCCCCCCCGGGGCATCTTATTCAATTACTTGTATTCACCCTTTCCGGTCATGAAGTTGAGGTAAGCCTTCTTGCCCGCATTCTGGGTAGAGCGATCCTGATCGCCGCCCGCGCCTCGATAGAGGATGTCGCCTTCGGCCAGGACGATGAACTCGGAGTGCCACCACTCCTCGCCCTCGATCTTGACGCACATGCGCACCTCGCCAGTCTTGGCAAAGGCGGGCGAGACGAACTTGCCATCGGCCGTGGTGGGGATGGTGAAGAGGTTCTCGGACGTAGTCTCCCACTTGCCGCCGATGCTGACATCGCCGATGAGGTATACGTTCGGCTTCTCGAAGTTGATGGTGTACTTCAGGTCGCGCCCTTTGACAGCCGTCTTAATCACGACGAGGTACCATCCGGCTTTGGCCACCTTCAGGTTGCCGCCATCGTCAGAGAGTCCGGCCGAGGCATTATCCACGAGCGTGGCGGAACTGCCGAACTCGTTGCCATCGAACTTCTTCTCAGCGTTGAATTTCATTGCGGTTCCGGCATCGAAGTAGAAGATGCGCCAGAAGGTGCCGTCTTGCGCCACGGTCTGCACCATGGGCACGCAGCCACCCCATTTCCATTCTCCGATGGCCTTCGAGCTGCCGATCACATACATCGTCTTGGGGGTCGCGATGGGATCCAGCGCAAACTTGGTGGTGCATTCAGGGAGATGACGTTAGAATACACCTCGGCTTTGCCATTGGGCAGGTGGCCTTCAGGCGGATGTAGAGCTTGGAGGTGAGGGGGAAGTCGGCCTCTGTCTTACCCTTATCGAGCGCCAATGTGGTCTGCACCACGGCGATCTCATTGGCGTCAACAGCCATCTTGGCTTTGGTGTAGGTGGAGGGCAGGGCCATGAACTTGGCTTTGTCCTTGAAGTCGTTGTCGAGCGAGACTTGCACGGTGTAGACCGTGGCGGCGGTGAAGCCGTAGTCGGGTTGCGTGCAGGTCAGCTCGACGGTCTTCGACTTTTCGAGGTCATACACGGTTGCAGCATTCGGAGCGTTCAGCGTGAAGCTCTCGGGGATCTTCAGGGTGGGGTTCGAGTCGTGATCGTCTTCACACGATGCCAGCGCCAGTGTCAGGGCGGCCAGCAGCGCGATCCCTATTTGATTGATTGCTTTCATTCTCTGTAGTTATTAGTTCGATTAATACCCTGGGTTCTGCACCAAGTTGGAGTTCACGGTGAAGTCGTTGGCGGGGATGGGGAAGATGCTGAGGTGACCAGACAAAACTGTACCCTCCTTGGCACCACCCTTCCACTGCCAGGTGTAGCCCGTATTACCGGTGAAGCGTTTGAAGCGGATCAGGTCAGAGCGTCGGCGCCCCTCGAAGGCGAACTCGCGCGCCCATTCGTCAAGGATGCCGTCCAGCGTGTAGGAGGCCTCCGTCTTGGCGTGCGCCCGTTTGCGGAGCGTGTTGAGGGCTTCGGTGGCTGCTGCTGTGGAGCTGCCGTTTTGGCGCACCTCCGCCTCAGCATACGTCAGGTAAGCCTCAGCCAGACGCATAAAGGGCACGTCCGTATCGGTAAACTTCGAGTCGTGCGTGGTAGCGCCATCGGCACGTAGGTTGGAGAACTTGACGAACGAGTAGCCATTGGTAAACTCCGACTCCACGTCGATGGAGAGCGTGCGGTCTTTGCTAAAGAAGAGTGCGCGATCGTCGCCAGCAGCCTTCGTCATGGCGTCCACATCGCCTGTAGTCGGTGCATTGCCATTGGGGAAGAACTTGCTCACCAACTGCGGGCGGCAGCGGTTGCCACCCCATCCATCGGTGGTTCCGAAGGGCGGCATGTCGTCCGTCTTGTGCGTGGAAGCGATAAGGAAGAACGAGCCGCCATAGTTGCGCGTGGTGGCGCCGTCTTGGATGATCGGCAGGATGATCTCCGTGTTCGCCTTGTTCACGCTGCTGCCGTTGTTGTCGGCCATAAACAGGTGTTTATAGACGGGGCAGAGTGTGTAAGACGACTTGATCACCTTCTGCGCATACTCCGACGCCTTGGCCCATTGCGGTGTACCGGTGTAGACCTCGGCGTTGAGGTAAAGGCGCGCCAGCAGCAACCAAGCAGCGGCTTTGTCGGCACGGCCGTAGGTGTTCGTGCGCGGCTCCTTCATCGTCTGAGAAGCCTCGAGCAGCTCTTTCTCAATGAACTTGAACAGCTCCGCGCGCTCCACCTGCGAGGGGGAGTCGGTGGACACCTTCGTCACGAAGGGCACCTTGCCATACATGTCGATCAGGTAGTAATAGTTCAGGGCGCGGATGAAGCGAGCCTCTGCACGCTGCGTCACGCTCTCGGCGTCCGTCTTGCCATCGATCTGCTCGAGGAAGAAGTTGCACAGCGTGATGTCGAAGTAGAGGCGATAGTAAAGTCCGGTGACGTACTTATGCGAGGCGTCCCACGAGCCGTGTACTAACTCGGGCACGCCGCCGTCTGTCCAGCAGCAATGCGCCTCGTCAGCGGGCAGCTCGTTCATGTTCCAAATCAGGCGGTAGAAGTCTGACGAACCTTCGTCCAGTCCATCCACGTCGCCAGAACCAGTCGGCCCTTCGATACCTGTCAGGCCGAGCGTGGCATAGATCTTCGTGAAGACCTTGTTTTGGTCGAACGTCGTAGTGACGCTCGGGTCAATCGGCTCCACGTCCAGATCGCCCACACACGACACGACGCCCGAAGCAGAAAGGAGGATCGCAGCTGCGGCGATCCATGATGTGATCCTATTTCGTTTCATATCGATATTCTTCATTTCAATGATTGCGGATTAAAAGTTCAGCGTAAGTCCGATCAGCGAGGTGAGCGGGCGCGGGTAGAAGTCGCGGTCGATGCCGTAGTTCGTGCCGGTGCCCGACCCGGTGATCAGCTCAGGATCGAGCCCTTTGTATTTCGTGACGGTGAAGACATTCTGCACAGCGGCAAACACACGGCCTGTGCCCACCTTCTTCAGGTTGAAGGAGTAGCCCAGTGTGATGTTGTCGCACTTCAGGAAGGAGGCGTTCTGCACGAAGTAGTCAGACATATAATAGTTGCCGTCGCCCTGGAAATTGTTCTCAAGCACCATCGTGGGGCGATTGATCAGGAAGCCCGAGGGGGCATAGAGCTGGCTCATGTTGCTGGCATCCGCCTCCACATTGTTATACACATAGTTGTTGAGACTGGCGCGGAGCGTGAAGCTGAGGTCCCATGCCTTGTAAACGAACTTCGAGGAGAGGCCCATCAGCACATCAGCTGTCGGCTTCTTGTAGAAGTACTTGTCGGCATCGTTGATCACGCCGTCGCCATTGCGATCCACAAACGTGTTCTCGATCGGCTTACCCTTCTCGTCGTATACCTGCTGGTAGACGTAGAAAGCATACGGCGGATGATCTACGGCATGTGCCTGCACGGTGCCGCCTGTGCCGACTGTTACGCCACCCGTGGCCACGTAGTAGTCCGTCCGATCGCCGCCTGTCAGCTTAGTGATCTTGCCATCGTTATAAGTTAAGTTGAAGCCCAGATCCCACGTGAAGTCCTTTTGCACAATCGGCTTGGCATTGATGGTAAACTCAATACCCTTATTCTCCAACGAACCGATGTTGGCGTTCACCTGATTCTTGAAGTTCGTTCCAGCCGATACGTAGACGTAGTTGATCAGGTCATCCGTGCGGCGGAAGTAGTAATCCACGGAACCGGTCAGGCGACCGTTGAGGAAACCATAGTCGAGGCCAGCGTTATACGTCGTTGTGCGCTCCCACTTCAGGTTCTTGTTGTAGGCGTCGGGGCGATACGATTCGCCTTTGCCATAGCCAATGGGGTAGTAGGCAAAGCCGCGGTTGGCGGTGTAGGAGGCAAAGTAGGAGTAGTCCGAACCGATGTTCTGCTGACCCGTCACACCATAACCGAGGCGGAGCTTGAGGTCAGACAGCGCGTCTACATCCTTCAGGAATCCCTCTTCCTTCATCTTCCAACCGAAGGCGAACGAGGGGAAGGTACCCCAGCGGTTATCCTTATGGAAGCGTGAGGAACCGTCGCGACGGACGGTAGCGGTGAAGAGGTACTTATCGGCCAAGGTGTAGTTCAAGCGGCCGAAGAAGGAGACGAGGTAATTCTCCGAAGCCCACTCTTTGCTCGAGGGGGAGTATTCCTTGCCGGGGTTCACGGTGTTAGTCGACGGATAGAGGCCTGCGTAGCGGTTATTCCCCTTGCGGTGGAAATGCTGCCATTCGTAGCCGACCATGACGTCGAAGTTGTGGATACCCACGGCCTTCATGTATTGCAGGTAGCTATTGAAGGAGAGGTTGTACTTGTCAATCTTCTCAAAGCCGTAGCTGCCGTAGTAGTTGTTCGAGAAGGAGTAGGGCCCGATGTCCGTCGTTTGCTTACCGGTGGAGAGGTCCATGCCACCGTTGGCGTGGATGCGCAGGTCGGGCAGGAAGTGGAACTTATAGTCCGCCTCGAGGTTGCCCACTAACGATTGCGATTTGGCCTGATCGTCCTTCATCTCCAACATGGAGACCGGGTTGGCTGGCGCCAGCGAGTTGTTCGTCAGCAGCCACGTGGGGTCATTGAGCGACTTGCCGTCGGTGGTCCACTGGAAGTAGCCGCCGAAATACTTCTGATACGTATCGCCTGCATCGCGCACCGAATGCGTGGGATCCATCTGCGTGGCAGCATTCACTGCACCGACATCGGCAAAGCGGCTTTTGGCATACATTCCCTTCAGGTTGCCATTCAGCTTCAGCATACCGTCGAGGAAGGAGGGTGAGAGGTTGAGCGAAGCCGTGTAACGCTCGAAGTTCGAAGTCTTGAGGATACCGTTCTGATTGGTGTAGCCCACTGACACGCGGAAGGGCATCGAGCCCACACCACCGAAGACACTCACGTTGTGATCCGTGGAGAGGGCTGTGCGGTAGATCTCTTTCTGCCAGTCGGTGTCGGCTGTGCCGAGTGCCTTGTAGGCGTTACTATTCTCGCCATACTGCTCTTTGATGCGAGCACGGTAAGCATCGGCGTCCATCACGTCGAGTGTCTTCTTTACGTTACCCATCGAGACGTTGCCGTCGTAGGTGACACGCAGTTTTGCCTTACCACCTTCGAGCGAACCCTTCTTGGTGGTGATGATGATGACGCCATTTGAGGCGCGCGAACCGTAGATGGCCGTAGCCGAGGCATCCTTCAGCACGGTGAAGGTCTCGATGTCGTTCGGGTTCACCATCGACAGCGGGTTGGAGAGGCCCTTCACGCCGTCGTTATCCATAGCCAAACCGTCGATGACGATCAGCGGGTCGTTGTTGGCATTCAGCGACGAACCGCCACGGATACGGATGGTGGCACCGCCACCTGGCGAACCACCGCTGGAGACGATGTTGACACCGGCGATCTTACCCGCCATCAGGTCTTGTGCGTTGGTGGTTAAACCACGGTTCATCTTGTCCGGCTTGATAGCCGTCACGGAGCCCGTGGCGTCGTCTTTCTTCACCGAACCGTAGCCGATGACCACCACCTCGTCGAGCAGCTCTGTGTCTTCACGCAGCACCACATGCATGGGCTCCGTAGTGGCCGGCAGCTCTTGCGGTGTAAAGCCAATGAAGGAGAAGACGATCGTGGCTCCCTGCTTGACGGTCAACGTGAAGTTGCCATCCAAGTCGGTGATGATGCCGTTGGTCGTTCCTTTCTCCACCACGTTGGCACCGATGACGGGCTCGTTCGTCGCGTCCACCACGACGCCCTTTACCGTCACCGTCTGTGCATATCCAGCAAAGGCCGTCAATAGCCCGACCAGCAGCGTGAACATGCACTTCTTCCATAAACTCAGTTTCTTTCTTTCCATTCCTATCTATGATTTAAGTGGGTTTGTTTCGAATATCCTGTACGCGTTCCGCAAGCTTTGTAGAGGGGGGGGGGAAGATTTGCCTCACTCCCCCCTACAACTACCTGAGACGAGTGGGTGTTTTCATTGATTCTCCATGATTGAGATGGCGAAGCCACCACCCGAGGCCGCACGAAGCGTCAGCTTCGACTTGTTCGTGACCTTCATCTGCTTGATGGTGTAGGCCTGCGGATTCTTTTCATAATGCGCGGTGGGGCCATCGGCGTAAATCGTGGCGGTGTATTTGCGGCCCGGGTCGAGAAAGTCGAACGAGACATGCGCCATGTGGCCGTCTTCGCCTGCTGTGCAGCCCACAAACCAGTTGTTTGTTCCCTTGGCCTTGCGTGCCACGGTGATGTAGCGCCCCGGCTCAGCCTCTAAATATTTCGAGTCGTCCCAATCGACAGCCACATCCTTGATGAACTGGAAGGCATCCATGAAGCGCTCGTAGTTCTCGGGCAGGTCGGCTGCCATTTGCAAGGGGCTATACATCGTCACGTAGAGCGCCAACTGACGCGCCAGCGTGGAGTGCACGAAGGAGTTGTTGTTGGGGTTAACGTTCTTGATGCGGGTCTCGAAGATGCCTGGTGTGTAATCCATCGGGCCACCCATGAGGCGTGTGAAGGGCAGAATGGTGGTGTGGAAGGGCTTGTTGCCTCCGAACGATTCATACTCTCCTCCGCGCGCAGCTTCGTTGCCGATCAGGTTGGGATACGTCCGGCAGAGGCCTGTGGGGCGCACGGCTTCGTGGGCATTGACCATGATCTTATGCTCGGCTGCTTTCTTGACGGCATATAAATAATGGTTGATCATCCACTGGCCGTAGTGGTGTTCGCCGCGCGGGATGATGTTGCCCACGTAGCCGCTCTTGACGGCGTTGTAGCCGTAATCGTTCATTAATTGATAGGCCTTCTCCATGTGGCGCTCGTAGTTGCGGACGGAGGCGGAGGTCTCGTGGTGCATCATCAGCTTGACGCCCTTGGAGTGCGCATAATCGTTGAGTGCCTTGAGGTCGAAGTCAGGATATGGGGTAACGAAATCGAAGACGTAATCCTTGGAATGGCCGAACCAATCTTCCCAGCCGATGTTCCAGCCCTCCACCAGCACTTGGTCAAAGCCGTGCTTAGCGGCGAAGTCGATGTAGCAACGCACCTTCTCGTTGTTTGCTGCATGGGTGCCATTGGGCTTCACTTTGGAATAGTCCGTCACGCCGAGTTGCACCGAGAGTAGATCGTTGGTGTAGGCCCATGTGGACTTTCCGGTGATCATCTCCCACCACACACCGATGTATTTCACGGGCTTGATCCAGGAGACGTCTTTCAGGGCACAGGGTTCGTTAAGGTTTAACGTGAGATGCGAGGCGAGGATCTCGCGTGCATCATCGCTCACCATGATGGTGCGCCAGGGTGTGTGACAGGGCGTCTGCATGTAGCCCTTCTTCCCTTGTGCATCGGGTGTGAGCCATGAGCGGAAGGTCATTGTCTTGTCGTCGAGCTCGAGCGACATGCAGGGGTAATCCACCAATGCTGCCTCGTGGAGGTCGATGTAGAGTCCATCGGCTGACTTCATGATCAGCGCCGTTTGTACGCCCGTGGGCGAGAAGGGCGTCTGGGAAGAGTTATAGGTGATGGCGGCCTTCATCAGTCCGCGGATCTCTGAGAGGCGTGACTCGGTGTAGTCATACTCCTGGGTGTCGTAGTCGCCTGGGATCCAGAAGGCCTTGTGGTCGCCTGCCATGGCGAACTCGGAGTACTCATCCTTAATCACAAAATAGACGAGCTGCTTCTGTGAGGGGAACTCATATCGGAAGCCAAGCCCGTCGTCGTAAAGCCGGAAGCGAAGGATCATCGTGCGATCGCTATCTGGCTGATGGAGGGTGATGGATAATTCGTTGTAATGGTTGCGGATGGACTTCACCTCGCCCCAAACGGGCTGCCAAGTCTCATCGAAGGTCTTCGTCTCTTCCTTCTGCAACTTAAACCCTTCGCGCAGCGAGAACCCCTCAGCCTCTAATCCCAGGTGGCTCCGCTTGATCACCGGTTTGCCCTTATAAGATAAGGTATAGACCGGGGCCCCTAAGCCGTCCACTTCAAAGTGCATGACGAGGCGGCCATTGGGCGACTTCAATTCCGCTGCCTGCATGAGGCTCACGGACAACATCAAAAGTGAAAATGAGAGGATCACTCTCCGGATAGGATCTTTCATCTGTGTGTAAATTTTGTTGAATAAACAATGTGCATGCCAAATGTAAGCCCCTGCCCCAGCGCACCCGGGTTATATGAAGCAAAAAGTAAAGTATGGGAACAACGGAAAACGATTTACTGCCTTGTGAAATAGTGATTTACGCAGTTCATCCGACGCGAGATTTATAAACCTCCGAGAGTCATTATAGATACCTCATACACCCTATTTCCCCACTCCCTACCCCCTTGTTCCGCCCTGTTTCTTCTTTAATGGATTCCGTAAAAGCGTTAAGGAATGGGAGGCGTGAAGGTTTGGATCACGAAGGGAAGACGACCACAAGGGGCAGCCCGTTTTGACACCTCGCCCCTATAAGGCCAATCGACCGACGGAGATCAAAAACTGACGCGCGGAGCTTTCTGTCGATCGACAGAGATCAAAAACTGACACGCGGAGCTTTCTGTCGATCGACAGAGATCAAAAACTGACGCGCGGGGCTTTCTGCCAAGTGGCGGTGATCAAAAACTGACGCGCGGGGCTTTCTGTCGATCGACGGAGATCAAAAACTGACGCGCGGAGCTTTCTGTCGATCGACGGAGATCAAAAACTGACGCGCGGAGCTTTCTGTCGACCGACAGAGATCAAAAACACTCGTCCGGGAGATCTCCGTAGGGGTACGGTGATTAAAAACACACGTCCGGGAGATCTCCGTAAGGATACGGTGATCAAAAACACACGTACGGGAGATCTCCGGAGGGGTACGGTGATTAAAAACACCTGTACGGGAGATCTCCGCCAATTTGATGCAATCATCTTATACCCCCCGGCCTCTCCCTACGCGTACGAATGCATGCCACCAAGCAGGTAATTGACGCCGAAGTAGGTCATGAGCAGGGTGAGGAAGGAGAGGAGGAGGTAGAGGTGATAGGCCACAGGGCGACGAAAGCGGGGCCAAGTGTGGGTGTGAACGACGACGGCGTAAACCATGAACGTGATCAGGGCCCACGTCTCCTTCGGATCCCAACTCCAGTAGGTGCCCCACGAGATGTTGGCCCAGATGGCGCCGACGAAGATGCCGACACCGAGCGTGGCAAGGGCGGGGTAAAGGAAGAGGAGGGAGAGCAGGCGCAGGGCGTCGGCTTGCTCAGCGGCGCGATGCGGGTCGCGCCGACCAAGGGCGAGGAGGATGAGGGCCGTCAGGGCGCAGATGAACGTAAGGCTGAGCAAGGCGTAGGCCATCATAATGACGGAGACGTGCAGGCTGAGCAGCGGCGAACCGAGAACGGGCATGATGGGTGTGATGCGAGGATCCATCAGGGCAAGGTGGCTGACCAAAAGGAAGAAGCCGGAGAGTAGGGCGCCGAAAGGCAGGGCGATGGGGAAGCGGCGGGCGGCGAGCAGGGCGAAGGGGTGGACGAACCAGGCGATGAGGAGCATCGTCTCGTAACCATTGGCCAGCGGGGCGCGGCCGGCCACGATCCAGCGGAGCGCCTCGCAGAGGGTGAGCAGCACGAAGGAGAGGGTGAGCAACGCGAAGGTGATGCGATGGACGAGGCGGTCGGTGCGGGGGGCATCGCGTCGGCGGGTGAGGCGGCGCAGGGTGTAAAGCATGGCCAGGAGGCCGACGGTGAGGTTGAGGATGAAAAGGATGGTGGCGAAGGGGATGGCGTTGGTGAGGCGTTCAGCACGGTCGGCGGTGGGGGTGGGCAGCGTGCCTCCGGCATGGAGGTGTTGGTATTTGTCGAGCTTGTCGATGAGGCGGTCGGCGGCGGGGTAGTCTGCGGTGAGGATGGGTTCGCGGAGCAGGGCGAGGTAGCTGCGGAGGAAGAGCGCATCCATGCGGGGCAGCTCGTCGGGGGTGAGGGGCGCGGCGGTGTGGCGCCAACGGATGGAGCCGTCCGGGGGTGTGGCGTGGGGGAAGAGGGCGAGGGCCGAGCCATCGCGCAGGGACATGATGAGGCGCAGCTTGGCGTCCATATCCGCACAAGCGCGGTGCAAGGCATCGCGCTGCCCCTGCTCGTATTCCATCAGGTAGGGCCCGAGGATGTAGCCACGTCCGGGGGCAAAGAAGTCGTTGACGGATGCGTAGCGCGGCAGGCCGAGGCGATGGCGCAGGCTGGCGTCTTTGATACGGATCATCGGCTCCGCGTCCCAGCCGCGGGGGTCGAAGAGGCGGCTCATGAGTACCTGCTCCGCCGTCAGTCCGCGATAGGTGGCGCGGCCGTAGAGCTTCTTCGTGAAGTCGATGGCAAAGGTCTGGACGGGCGCGATGCGGTCGTTATATAAAAGGTGTAGGCGCCCGAAGCGATCGGCCGTCTCGCGGGGTACGATGAGGGGCTCAGCGGCGTGTCCGGCTATGGCCGTGAGGGCAAAGAGGAGAAAGGCGCCGCGTCGCAATCGGGCATCAGCGAGTAGGCGGCGGAAGGTGGCGCGTGGGTCGAGGAGCATGCCGAAGAGGGCGACGAAGAGGAGGGCGTAACCCGTGTAAGTCACAGGGATGCCGTAGGGGTCGGTGTTGACAGTGAGGTAGCTGCCGGACAGATCGGGGTCGTAGGCGCTCTGGTAAAGCCGGACGGCGCGGTAGGTGAAGATGCGGTTCATGGCGACTTGTCCGGGGATGCGCGCGCGGCCGTCGCGAAGGGTGAAGTGGGAGGTGTAATCGCGTTCGGCTGTGGTGCCCGCGTGATAGTGGACACGGAAACTATCGAGTGTGATGTGGAAGGGCAGGCGGCGCACTTCGGTAGCCCCTCCGGGAAGTTCGGCGCTGTAGCTGTCGGTCGATTCGCCCTGCCGCAGATGCAACACGCCACGCGAGGCGGTGAGATGTGTCAACAGGGCGCCGCAGAGGATGACGACGAATGAGGCATGCAGCAGCAGGGTGCTCCATCGGCGCATGCGTTGGCGTACGATCCACGCCACGCCCAACGCAGCGAGCACGGCCCAAAGCAGGGTGAACCACCATGCGCCGTAGATGTGCTGGGCCACAAAGTCCGTCCCGCGGAGGTGCTCAATCCAAGTGGCGACGGCCATCGTGGCCACGACGAGGGTGTAGACGAGGGCGAGTGCGCGCTTCATCGTGGGGCTTTAGATGGAGTGATGATTGAGCGGTGGCTCCTCGTAGCCCTTCACGGTCTTAACCTTCACGTCGACCTTGTTATATACGAGCGAGTAAGGGGCTACGCTATGAGTGAGCCATGCGCCACCGCCGATGGTGGAGTCGTGGCCAATGATGGTGGAGCCGCCGAGGATGGTGGCGCCGGAATAGATGATCACGTTGTCCTCTACGGTCGGGTGACGCTTGATGTCGGAGAGTTTCTTCTCCAAATAGAGCGCGCCGAGCGTGACGCCTTGGTAGATCTTCACATTGTTGCCGATCTCGGTTGTTTCACCGATGACGATGCCTGTGCCGTGATCCAAGAAGAGGTTTTTCCCGACGGTGGCGCCGGGGTGGATGTCGATACCGACTTTGGAGTGGGCGTATTCGGAGAAGATGCGTGGGATGAGGGGGATGCCGAGGGCGTAGAGCTCGTGGGCGATGCGGTGGATGCTGAGGGCGAAGAAGCCGGGGTAGGCGATGATGACTTCCTCGAGCGATTTGGCGGCGGGGTCGTTGCGGAGGTAGCAGGCGGCGTCTTTGTAGAGCCGTTCGCGCACATGGCTTAGCCGACTGAAGAAGGCTTCGGTCTTCTCTTCGGCTTCGGGATTACCGATCAGGCGGGCGATGTTGGCGTGTAGCTTAATGGCTGCGTCCATCAGTCCGCTGCGGACGTTGATCATCTTCAGCTCGTCGCACACGGGAAACATCCACGTGAAGAGCGAACGGGCGATGGTTTCCAGTTCGCTTTTGTCGAGGGGGATCCGGATCGGCTGCGGGGCGAAGTCGTCGATCAGCTCAAAGATCTTGTGAAGCATGGGGGGATGGTGATTTATATGGGTGGGGTCGGGCGTGTGTCTCCGCCGGTTCTTGGGGATTGATTCTTTATGTATAAAGACACAGAAAGGGTGGAACCCACGCGGTTGTGTAGCTCCACCCTTTCATCGCAAGAACAATTGAAATTAAAAGACCAAATAGTCTAAAGGATTAGAGGTTGGGGTTGACCTTGCTCCACTCGTTCACCGGGGGCAGCACGCCAAGGCCGATCACCTCGTCGCGCATGGCGCAGAGGTGGGTGTAGCTCTTGTCGAGGTCGGCCATCTCCGTCGGTGTACCTTCCACTTTGCGGTAGGCGCAACCGTCTTTGGTGATTTCCACCGGCATGGCCATCATAATGTGATGGTACTTATCGGTGGAGACATAGGTGCCAGCGGGCCAACGGAATGTCTCGCCGCCCATAGCTGCGCGGATCATCTCAACGGAAACGTAGGCCGGGCTCTGGAATGAGGAGCGGCCGCGCAGGTTGATGATGTTGGCGCCGCCCTTGATAACGCGCTGACGGAGGGCTGCCCACTCTTCAGTGGGGAGCTTCGGGGTGCCGATCAGATCGAGGAGGGGAGTGCCGTCCACCTTAGCGGTAGAGGCGAAGACGGCCATCTGCTCGCCGTGTCCGCCGAAGGTGCTGCAACCTGTGACGGCGCTTTGCGGCAGCTTGAAGTACTTGGCCAGCTCGCTCTGCAAACGGGTGGAGTCGAGGGCTGCGAGGGTGGTTACTTGTGAGGGTTTCAGGCCGGAGTAGATCAGGGTGATGAGGCCTGTGATGTCAGCCGGGTTGAAGATGATGACTACGTGCTTGCAGTCGGGGCAGTAAGACTTGATGTCTTTGCCAAGCTGCTCGGCTACTTGTGCGTTGCCTTTGAGGAGGTCTTCGCGCGTCATGCCGGCTTTGCGGGCTGCGCCGCCGGAGGAGATGACGTACTTGGCTCCCCGCAGCGCTTCGGCGGAGTCGGTGGTGAAGGTGAAGTTCATGCCTTCGAATCCGCAGTGGCGCATCTCTTCGTACACGCCTTCGAGCGCGGGTTCATACACGTCTTGCAGGCAGATGTTGGGCGTGAGGTGCATCATCGCTGCGGTTTGTGCCATGTTGGAGCCGATCATGCCGCCGGCGCCTACGATTGTCAGTTTCTCGTTCGTCAAAAAATCCATAGTGCTTATCGTTTTAAGTAAGTGTAAGTAGGAATCGTTTTTACAACGTGGGCAAAAGTAGGAGAGATTGGGTAATACGGAAATATTTCCATAATCCATGAAGGCTTCGCATGGCGGGGCATACTTTTGCGGGCTAAATAAGAGGTTGTCAAAAGGGGTAGTTTGAGGGTAGTTAAAGGGTAGTTTGAGGTATTAGATAAATGGAGCATAGCAGAGATAATTACGCCTTCTTGACTGAGGGGCCTATTCACCGCGTGATTGGCACGATGGCTGTGCCGACGATCATTAGCATGTTGGTGATGTCGCTTTACAACATGGCGGACACCTTCTTCGTGGGGCAGATTGACACGCAATCGACGGCTGCTATTGGGATTGTTTTCTCTGTCATGTTCCTTGTTCAGGCCATCAGTTTCTTCTTCGGGAATGGCTCGGGCAACTACATCTCGCGCGAGTTGGGGGCGCGGCGCCACCGCAACGCTGAGGTGATGGCTACCACGGGGTTCGTCTATGCTTTGGGCGGGGGATTCTTGATCCTCATCGCGGGCGAGCTCTTCCTGACGCCTCTCTCGCGCTGGTTGGGCAGCACGCCTACCATCTTGCCTTACACCGAGACTTATCTCGGCATCACGCTCCTGGGCACGCCGCTCGTCACGGGGGCTTTCACGCTCAACAATCAGATGCGTTTTCAGGGCAACGCCATCTACGCCATGCGGGGCATTGCCTGCGGGGCCATCCTGAATGTGGCGCTCGATCCGCTGTTCATTTTCGTTTTTCGTATGGGCATTGCTGGTGCGGCTGTGGCCACGGTGGTGGGGCAGGCGGTCAGCTTCGTGGTGCTGCTGCGGATGACGCACCGGGGGGGCAGCATACGCATTAGGGTGCGCAATTTTTCGCTTTCGAGGGTTTACATCCGCGAGATCTTGGCCGGTGGCACGCCGTCGCTTTCGCGTCAGGGATTGAGCAGCTTGGCTACGGTGATGCTCAATTACGGCGCGGGGGCGTATGGCGACGCGGCCATCGCGGGCATGTCCATCGTGAATCGGTTTACGATGATGCTTCTGGCGGCTGTCATTGGTTTTGGGCAGGGCTTCCAGCCTTTTTGCGGCTTCTGCTACGGCGCGGGGCTCAACGCTCGGGTCAAGTCGGGCTTCTGGTATGCGGTGCGTGTCTGCACGCTCTTCTTGCTGGCGTGCAGCGTCGTCGGGTGGGTGTTTTCGGATCACATCATCATCCTTTTTCGGCGCGATCCGGCGGTGGTGGCCGTGGGCACGGTGGCGCTGCGGTGGCAGCTGTCTTCGTTGCCGTTGGCGGGGCTGATCATCGTCAGCAACATGTTTATGCAGACGGTTCGGAAGACGATCCGGGCGAACATCTTGGCGGCGGCGCGCAGCGGCCTCTTCTTCATTCCGCTGATGGTCGTCTTGCCGCGCGCGTTTGGGTTGCTGGGTGTGGAGATGTGTCAGACTTTCAGTGATGTGTTGGCCTTCGCCCTGACGCTGCCCATCCTTCACAGCGCCTTCCGCGAGATGCGGTAGGCAGCGTCCGGCGAATGAAACTGGCCTCACGAAAAACCAATGCGGCCTGAAGGGTCGCCGGATGATAGCCCAGGGTAGAGCGACGCCGCCCGGGCGGAGCGGCACCCTGGGGATGCAATACCCGTCCGATCCCCCCGCACCCTTTGGAAGCCTCCACCCACCCTGCTGGGGGTAGGATGGGTGGAGGCTTCCAAAGGGTGCGGAAAAAAGGAGCCGAAAAACATTGATTATTGGCTGCCACGGAAAAAAGGAGCCGAAAAACATTGATTATTGGCCGCCACAGAAAAAAGGAGCCGAAAAACATTGATTATTGGCTGCCAGCGAAAAAAGGAGCCGAAAAACGTTGATTATTGGCCGCCACAGAAAAAAGGAGCCGAAAAACATTGATTATTGGCTCCCACAGAAAAAAGGAGCCGAAAAACATTGATTATTGGCTCCCACGGAAAAAAGGAGCTGAAAAACATTGATTATTGGCTCCCACAGAAAAAAGGAGCCAATTGACTGAATCAAATGGCCGCCACAGAAAAAAGGAGCCAATTGACTGGATCAAATGGCCGCCAGCGAAAAAAGGGAGCATTTGATTGGATCAAATGGCTGCCACGGAAAAAAGGAAGCGATTGATCGAATCATTCCGTTGACCTTATCCTCCCTCGACCAATCTCCACGACGGAAGGGTTAACTCAGCGGCCGCCTCGACATGTCAGGCTGTTTGCACCCTGCTACCTTTGCCCCCGCAAGTAAATGCAGGTAATTATGGATACGACAATAACAAAGTCTACGGCTTCTATCCGCATCGATTCAGAGCTTTTGAAGCGGCTGAAAGAAGAAGCTAAAGAGGAGAACAGGAGTTTAGGTAGCTATTTGGAGACGCTCCTTTTCCGCATGGGGTATGGCGTGCGGCGCGAGGAAGAAACAATCGCCCCCGAGTTAAAAGCCAAAATAGAAAAGGCAAGAGAGGACTATAAAAAAGGTCGGGGAAAGGTTTGTAAGACCGTAGAAGAGTCCATGGCATTCTTTGATAGTTTGTAGCCATGTACAGCGTGATATATAGCGATGACGCTAAGGAATCTATTACCAAATACAAGAAGTCAAATCCGGCCTCTTTTAAGAAGACCCAGAAGCTCGTTCAAGATTTGCACTTACATCCGAGAACTGGCATAGGAAAGCCGGAGGCACTCAAATGGGCCGGAGAAAACGTCTTCTCTCGAGAAGTGAATAAAAAAGACAGGCTTGTCTATGAGATATACGACGAGCCCGAAGAGGTCTATGTCATTTCAGTAGAGGGGCATTACAACGATAAGTAAGGAGTCTATAGTCGGCATGCATGTTATCCGCTGTAGCGCATTGATGTCCATTCAGGGCCTCATGCCGCCCCCCCCCGTTTATTCGCGTTTCCTTTGCCGCCCAAACTCAAGAAGAAGAACAATGGATTGGTTTATCGATTTATTCAGAGGGCAACCAGCGCTGCAGGCCATGGTCGTCATCTCCTTCATCTCCGCCATCGGCATCGGGCTCGGCAAAATCCGGATCATGGGCATCTCGCTGGGCGTCACATTCGTCTTTTTCGTTGGCATCCTGGCCGGGCACCTCGGATTCACCGTCGACCCCGCCATGCGCAACTTCGCTGAGAGCTTCGGCCTCGTCATCTTCGTTTACGCCCTCGGGTTACAAGTCGGCCCCGGCTTCTTCAGCTCGTTCCACACCGGCGGCCTCAAGCTCAACATGCTCTCGATGGCCGTCGTGCTGATAGGCACACTCCTGGCCGTCGCTTGCTCATACGCCACCGGCGTAGCCATGCCCGACATGGTCGGTGTGCTTTGTGGCGCTACGACAAACACCCCCGCCCTCGGCGCAGCGCAACAGACCCTCGTGCAGCTCGGCTTAGATGCAGGCACAGCAGCCCTCGGTTGCGCCGTCACGTACCCCTTAGGCGTCGTCGGCGTCATCATCGTCGTCATGCTCATGCGAAAAACCTTGGTGAAGCCCGGCGACACCGGCACGCTAGAAAAAGACGACATCAATAAAGTCTACATGGCCGCCTTTCAAGTGCACAACCCAGCCATCTTCGGCAAAAGCGTGAAAGACATCGGCGCCATCAGCACAACGCGCTTCGTCATCTCCCGCCTCTGGCGCGACGGACACGTCAGCATCCCCACCTCCGCCTCAATGCTTCGTGAAGGCGATCGCCTGCTCGTCATCACGGCCGAAAAAGACGTCCCCGCCCTCACCATCCTCTTTGGCGAGCAGGAAAACAAGGATTGGAATAAAGACGACATCGATTGGAACGCCATTGACAGCGAGCTCGTCTCGGCGCGCATCGTCGTCACCCGCCCCGAGCTGAACGGCAAGCGTCTCGGCTCCCTGCGCCTACGCAACCACTACGGCATCAACATCAGCCGCGTCTACCGCTCCGGTGTGCAACTGCTGGCCACGCCCAATCTGATCCTCCAACTCGGCGATCGCCTCACCGTGGTGGGCGAAGCCGCCGCCATTCACAACGTCGAGAAGGTGCTCGGCAACGCCGTGCGGAGCCTCAACGAACCCAACCTGGTCGTCATATTCATAGGCGTAGTACTCGGGCTCGTACTCGGATCGCTCCCCATCGCCATCCCCGGCATCTCCACACCCGTGAAGCTCGGCTTGGCCGGCGGACCCATCATCGTCGGCATCCTCCTTGGCACCTTCGGGCCACGCTTGCACATGATCACCTACACCACCCGCAGCGCCAACCTCATGCTGCGCGCACTCGGGCTATCCATGTATTTGGCCTGCCTCGGGCTCGATGCCGGCGCACACTTCTTCGAGACCGTCTTCCGCCCCGAAGGCGCACTGTGGATAGCCCTCGGCTTCCTCCTGACCACCCTCCCTACACTCATCGTAGGCACCGTAGCCATGAAGTGGATGAAGATCGACTTCGGCAGCGTCTTCGGCATGCTCTGTGGCAGTATGGCCAATCCCATGGCCCTGAATTACGTGAACGATACCGTCGAGGGTGACAACCCGTCAGTAGCCTACGCCACTGTCTATCCCCTCAGCATGTTCGCCCGCGTCATCCTTGTGCAAGTCCTGCTCATGGCCCTCCTGGCCTGACAGTCTGTCATTTTCGTGTTTCGGGTGTTGAATTACTTTTGCCCCCGTGAAAGAAATAGCGCTTAACTACAGCACAATGAAGAATCTCGGATGGGCCCTTCTGATCATTTTATGCCTCACCTCATGCGGGGAATACAATAAGATCATCAAGAGCACCGACTACGAATTGAAATATTCGTACGCCAAAAAATATTTCGACGAAAAGAAGTACGTCAAAGCAGCCACCCTGCTCGAGGAGCTCGTCCCCATCTTCAAGGGCACCGCCCACGCCGAAGAGTCGCTCTACCTCTTGGCGCGCACCTATTACGCCGAAAAAGACTACGAGACGGCCTCGGAATATTTCAAGACCTACTACACCACCTACCCTAAAGGCGAATACGCCGAACAAGCCCGCTTCTACTCCGGATACGGCCTCTACCTCGACTCCCCCGATCCGCGCCTCGACCAGACGCAGACCTACGAAGCTATCGCGCAACTACAGCTCTACATGGAGTATTACCCACAAAGCGAACGTGCCAAGGAGGCACAAGAAATCCTCTTCCAATTGCAGGAAAAGTTGGCCTACAAAGAACTCCTCGCCGCCGAACTCTATTACAACCTCGGCACCTACATGGGGAACAATTATCGCTCGTGCGTCATCACCGCTGACAACGCGCTGCGTGATTACCCCTACACGAAGTATCGCGAAGACTTCATCTTCCTTAAGATTAAATCGAAATACGAACTCGCCTCCGTCAGCGTGGAAGACCGCTTGCAAGGCCGATATCGCGATGTGGTGGACGAATACTACAACTACAAAAACGAGTTCCCCAACGGGAAGTACAGCCGGCAGGTGCAGAAGTATTTCAACGAAGCCAACGCCCACATCACCACCAATTATTGAAACATCACATTTAACGAGAGAGATAAACAGTATGGATTACCGCAAAACAACGGCGCCGACGACCACCGTCACGCGCGACATGATCAAGCTCTGCCACGACAACAAAGACAACGTCTACGAAACAGTGATGGTCATCGCTAAACGCGCCAACCAGATCAGCAACCAGATGAAGCAGGATCTGGAAAAGAAATTGGAAGAGTTCTCTGCACTCACCGATAACCTCGAAGAAGTCTTCGAGAACAGAGAGCAGATCGAGATCTCACGCTTCTATGAGAAGCTGCCGAAACCTACTCTGATCGCCACACAGGAGTACCTCGACGATCAGATCTATCACAAGAATCCCTCACGCGAGAAGAGCTTCTGACAACCCCCCGGTTATGATCCAACGCATTCAGACCATCTATCTATTGATCGTCGCCGCACTGAACCTTCTTGTGGTCTTCCTGCCGCTGGCCACCGTGCAAGTGGACGGCGCTTTCTATTCATTCGACGCCTCGGGCATGAGCACCACTGCCGCGCCCGAGGCGCTCGTCTATCCAGCGTGGGCGCTGATGGGCCTTGCCGCCATCATTAGCCTGCTGGCGCTGGCCACCATCTTCTTGTTCCGCAGGCGCATGTTGCAAATCCGCCTCTGCACCTTCAACACGCTGCTCATCATTGGCTTTTACGCCCTCTTCGCCTTCTACCTGTGGAAGATTGCGAGCGCCGCGGAGGCGTTCACCTTCCGTTTGCAGATGGCCCTCGTCTTCCCCCTCGTTTCGCTCATCCTCAACTGGCTAGCCATCCGCGCCATCGGTGCCGACGAGATGCTGGTGCGCTCGCTCAACCGCTTGCGTAAGTGACACGGAGGAAGGGGCGGCGCCCTCCCGATATTCTTTTCCCCCCTCCCCAAAATGAAAAAGTTCAAGCGCATACTTCGCTGGTGCTGCCGTGCGGTGCTGGCGATGTTTGTTTTTAGTCTATTCCTTGTCATTGTTTACAAGTGGGTGCCGGTGCCGTTCACGCCGTTGATGATCATTCGCGCGTGCGACTCGGAGACGCCGCGGCTGAGGCATCACTGGGTGCCGGTCAGCAAAATCTCGCAGGCTATGCCGTTGGCTGTTGTGGCGTCGGAGGATAACCGCTTCATGACGCATCATGGCTTTGATCACGAGCAAATCCGGCAGGCGATGGAGGAGGCCAAGCGGGGCAAACGCCGGCGCGGAGCCAGCACCATCTCGCAACAGACGGCTAAGAACGTCTTCCTCTGGCCCGGACGCACATGGGTGCGCAAGGGGCTGGAGGCTTACTTCACGGTGCTCATCGAGTTCGTTTGGGGTAAGGAGCGGATCATGGAGGTATATCTGAATTCGATTGAGATGGGGCGCGGCATTTTTGGTGTGGAGGCTGCGGCCAATGCTTACTTCTCGAAGTCGGCGGCCTCGCTGACGCGCCCTGAAGCTGCGCTTATCGCTGCTTCGCTGCCTAATCCTCGTAAACGCAATCCGGCTGCGCCCACGGCTTATATGCGTCGGCGGCAGGGTGCGATCCTCTCGCTGATGCGTAAGATGGGGGCTGTGCCCATCGGTGCGGGCGGTGGGGCGTCGTCGGCCGATGTGGCGACGCCAGAGAAGGGTAAATCTCAGCCTCAGCCTCAGCCCAAATCCAAACCTGAGGAGCCGGCGGCAGTGCCAACGCCTGAGCCGTTGCCCGAGGATATCGTGACGGAAGATGAGGCGGACGACCGCGATGAAACGGAATGAAATATGAACGAGCCATTCATCTACATAGACCTCCAGCGCATCAATTACGCCGAGGCGCTGGCGATACAGACGGCGGCTTTTGAGGGGCTTGTTGCCCTGAAGGAGCGCGGCCAGAGGGGCACGAGTCGGTTGTTCTTTTGCGAGCACGACCCCGTCTTGACGCTTGGCAAGCATGGGCTGGAGGCGAATCTGCTCGTCTCGCCCGAGGTGCTCGGTCAGCGCGGCGTCAACCTCTATCGTGTCAACCGCGGGGGCGACATCACGTACCACGGCCCGGGTCAGATCACGGGTTACCCCGTCTTCGACCTCGAACAGCTCCACCTTGGCCTCCGCGCCTACATCGAGGCGGTGGAAGAGGCCGTCATCCGCTTCTTGGCGCGCTTTGGCGTCCGCGGATGCCGCATGGCTGGCGCCACGGGCGTATGGATCGATGCGGACACTCCGCGGGCTCGTAAGATCTGCGCCATTGGGGTGCACAGTCGCCGCTTCGTCACCATGCATGGCTTTGCGCTCAATATCTCGACCGACCTCAGCTATTTCGCCCTCATCCACCCCTGCGGCTTCGTAGACAAGGGCGTTACGTCGCTCGCGGCCGAGCTTGCGCCTGCCGCCGCGCCTGATATGGGTACAGCTAAAGGCTTCCTGCTTCAGGATTTCCGGGCCGTCTTTGGGGGGTAGCGTACCAAGCATACGGTCCCTCCGCATCCAACCCCCTCCTAATGGGATCGATATAGCAACCATATAGCTAAAGAGTTGTTGTAACTTGATCGGAACAGCAACACTTTAGCTAAAGAGTTGTTGTAACTTAGTCGGAACAGCAACACTTTAACTAAAGAGTTACTGTAACTTGGTCGGAACAGCAACGCTTTAGCTAAAGAGTTACTGTAACTTGGTCGGAACAGCAACACTTTAGCTAAAGAGTTACTATGAGTATACCAGAAAAATAAACAAGAGTTTCTTCATTTAATACAGCCAATTAGAAATGGTTCGCAAAAATTGGAGGTACCCCAGCGGCCTGAAGGGCCGCTGGATGATAGCCCAGAGCAACACCCTGGGGGTCCAGGCAACGCAAAAAAACGTTGGCGGCCATTTGATCCAATCAATCAGCTCTTTTTTTCTGTGGCGGCCAATAATCAATGTTTTTCGGGTCAATGAACGGAAGCGGCATAGGCGAGGTATACATTTATATATAGGGTCACGCTCCATGACTTTTCTTTGCCCGCTCAGAGGAGGAGGCTCCCTGTAAACCATAACACAACGTGAGTTCGATCTAAGCAACCGGCAGGAAAGAGGGATGTACAAACTCCTCGGCGGTGTTGATGGAGGGCTTTTTGTCGAAA